>CAZQWO010000024.1:0-16452 GCA_964597015.1 uncultured Dehalococcoidaceae bacterium | reverse complement strand
GGCAATCAGGGCTTTTACCCGCTCCAGTATTCGGGGATGCATCATCTGGTTCAGCCGGTCCCTGGAATCAGGGTCGCGGAAAACTATCTTGCCCAGCTTCCGGCGGTCGATGGTCCCATCATTGCCGATAATTGCCTGGCCGAAGGCGCCAACCACTGCCCGCCAGGCTTCGGTACCGGGTTTGGAGACCTCATGTCCAACTTCATCGGCATCAATTACCACTGCTCCCAGCTCGGACAGGAACTTTGCCACCGTGCTTTTGCCGCTGCCAAAACCGCCGGTCAGACCGATTATTTTCATGCCAATACCTGTTTATTTAAAGTCCAGATTAGTCTACTGTCCCCCTGACTATTAGTCAAGCGATTACGTTAAGCAGTGCTGGACAATTTTGGCCACTTTTAGATATGATAAAGAACACTCGCTTTGCTGGTGGGAACGGCGTCAGCCAAGGAGGGAAATATGGCCAGGGTATTCGTTACCAGAACAGTGGCCAAGGAAGCTGTTGCCCTGCTCTCAAAATATGCTGAGGTGGATACCTGGGATGAGGAGGAGCAGATACCGCGTGAGGAATTTCTGCGGCGCATCGCCGATGTCGACGGCATTCTTATCTGGGGAGGCGACCCGATTGATGGCAAAGCCATGGCTGCGGCGCCGAAGCTGAAAGTAATCGCCAACGTGAGCGCGGGCTATAACAACATAGATGTTGAGGCGGCCACGCAGAGAGGCATCAGGGTCAGCAATACCCCCGGCGTGGTCACGGGCAGCACCGCTGACCTTGCCTTCGCCCTCATGCTGGCCATATCCCGCAGGCTCGTTGAGATGACCGAGATTGTTAAGAACGGCGAGTGGCGCGATTTCGGCCCCATGGAGATACTCGGCTGTGACGTGCACGGTAAAACGCTGGGCATCATCGGCATGGGGCGGATTGGCGCTGCCGTGGCGCAGCGGGCGAGGGGCTTCGACATGAAGGTCCTCTATCATAATCGGCATCGTCGACCTGATGACGCTGAATTTGGCGCCGAATACGTAAAGGATATTCCCACCCTGCTCAGCCGGTCTGATTTTGTCAGCATCCACGTGCCACTGAATGATGAGACCAGGCATTTAATCGGCGCCGGAGAGCTGTCATTCATGAAGCCAACGGCGATACTGGTCAATACATCAAGGGGAGCAGTAATTGACCAGCAGGCGCTCTATGAAGCTTTGAAACGAAAGCAAATCCTGGGCGCGGCGCTGGACGTGACTGACCCGGAGCCGATGTCGCCGGACGACCCTCTGCTGAAGCTGGACAACGTGATTGTCACGCCGCATATCGGCACCCAGACCCTGGCCACGTCAACCAACATGAGCATTATGGGGGCGCAGAACCTGATTGCCGGGCTTAAAGGCGAGCCCATGCCGAACTGCGTGAACTGCCAATTGCTGGACAAGAAGTAAATAAAAAGTGGGCGGTACAGGACTTGAACCTGTGACCTCCTGCGTGTGAAGCAGGCGCTCTAACCACTGAGCTAACCGCCCGGACATCAGCTATTCTACCCGAAAACAGGGTCATTGTAAATCAGATATTTGCCTCATTACCTAATTTTCATTCAAGCAAGGCACAACTCTACCTGTACATATGCTATAATTACCAGCAAGGAAGGGGATTTTAAGCGAGGGAAATGGCAAAACCGGAAAAAACAGTCGTTATCGTCGGCATGCCAGCCTATAACGAGGAGAAATACATCGGCAGCGTGGTCCTGAAGGCGCGACAGTTTGCCGATGAAGTGGTGGTGGTTGATGACGGCAGCTCCGACCGCACGGCGCAGGTCGCCAGGCTTGCCGGCGCCACGGTTGTCCAGCATGAGAGGAACAGCGGTTACGGCGCCACCGTGCAGACCGTGCTTGCCGAGGCGAAAAAAAGAAACCCGGATGTGCTGGTGTTGCTTGACGCTGACGGCCAGCACGACCCTGACGAGATTACCTCTCTGGTGAAAGCCGTCTCAGATGGTGCTGATGTGGTCGTCGGGTCGCGAAAGATAAGGAGAGAAGACATTCCGGCCTACCGCAAGTTCGGGCAAAAAATCATTGCCTATTTCACCCGTGTGCTCTCCAGGAGCAAATTATCCGACACGGAGTCGGGATTCAGGGCTTTTTCCAGACAGGCCGTTAAGGTGCTGGAGCCCAGGGAGCGGGGCATGGCCATATCAGCGGAGACCATATCGGAGGCCACGGCCAGAGGACTTAAAATCGCTGAAGTTCCCATATCAGCCATCTATACCAGGGACGGCTCAACGCACAATCCTGTGAAACATGGCATGAGCGTGTTAAACCGTGTGATGGTGATGATTTCAGAAAGGCGGCCGCTGCTATTTTTCGGAACGGCTGGAGCCATTCTCATAATTCTGGGCATTGTGGCCGGCATCATAGTCCTGAAAGCTCTTATCACCATTAACGAACTGGCCGTGGGCACGGCGCTGATTTCAATGCTTTTGATTACAACCGGCATGCTGTGCATCTTTGCCGGCGTAATACTGAACGTACTGGTGAAGCGAATACGTGATTCAATGTGAGGATGGCGACAGATTGGTATAGGTCTCCGCGAGGTTTCAACCGATTTGTGGAAAACGCAGTCCTTGCCCTCCCTCAGTCCAGTTAACAACATACACTGCGCTTGTTTTTAATTATATAAGGAATCAGCAATGCAGGCGGTCATATTAGCGGGCGGTTTAGGCACCAGGTTGGGCGACCTGACATCAGCCACGCCTAAAGTGATGCTGCCTTTCGATGGCAAACCTTTTCTCCATCACGTCATACGACTGCTAAGTAATCAGGGTATCAGGGACCTGGTCATATGCACTGGTTATCTCGGGGAAAAGGTCAGGGACTTCTTTGGCGATGGACACAGTGCGGGCGTGAATATACAGTACAGCGAGGAAGGCGAAAAACTGCTCGGCACCGGCGGTGCGCTGAAACAGGCGCTGAATTTGCTGGGCAGCTATTTCCTGGTTCTAAACGGGGATACATACCTGCCGATTGATTACCATGAGGTGGAAAAAGAATATTCGCGGGCGGGCTGTAAGGCTATGGTAGTGGTCTATAATAAGATGGATACCCTGGTCGAAAATAACATCGCTATTGATAGCCACAAAGTAGTGGTAAGATATGATAAGAAAGGCGTCTCGCCGGGTCTGGACTACGTGGACGCAGGCGCGATAATGCTGCGGAAGGAAGCGCTGGATTATATACCGGAGGGAATTCCCATATCACTTGAAGACGGCGTATACCGTCCGCTTGTAGAGCGGGGAGAACTGGCTGCTTTTATTACAGAACAGCGATTTTACGATATCGGGACGCCGGAGCAACGGTCGGTTTTTGAGAGACTGGTCAGGGAGGTAACACAGTGAAATCAGCCCATGAAATAATAAGCGATTACCTTAAAGGACTGCGTTTCTGCCTTGAAGAAATTTCGGAGAAGGATATCGGGGAAATAGTTGACATAATAATGACAGCCTACGCCACTGGTAAAAAGGTCATATTCATGGGCAACGGCGGCAGCGCGACTACGGCTTCCCACTTTGCTCGTGATATAAGCATTGGCACCGCCGCAGAAGGAAAGCCACGCCTGAGGGCTGTCAGTCTGGCGGATAGCGTGGCCATGATAACATCGCTGGCCAACGATGTTGACTACAATTCAATCTTCAAGGAGCAGCTGGTCGGCCAGCTTGATGAAGGCGATGTGGTCATCGGCATCAGCGCTTCCGGCAATTCACTCAATGTGCTGGAGGCAATCAAATTCGCCCGCAGCAAAGGAGCGGTTACGGTTGGCTTGATAGGGTTTGGCGGTGGCAGGTTGAAAGGGCTGGTGGACAAATCGATTGTGCTGTCAGGTCGAGACTACGGCCAGGTAGAAGACACCCACCTGGTGCTGGACCATATTTTTACCTGCCTGGTCAGGGAGAGAATAGCCAATGGCTGAAAGCGCCGTCTTTCTCGACCGGGACGGTACCATGAATAAAGATGTACCTTATTGCCGCCGCCCCGAGGACTTTCAGCTTTTCCCCGGCACCGCCAGAGCTGTCAGGCTGCTCAATGAGCATGGCTATAAAGTAATCGTTATCACCAATCAGTCGGGCGTTGCCCGGGGCTACTTCACCGAGGATATGCTCGACTTAATCCATCAGAAGATGCTGAATCAGTTGGCGAAAGAGAACGCCAGGATTGACGACATCTACTACTGCCCTCACCACCCGGACGACAACTGTGAATGCCGGAAGCCGAAGCCGAAAATGGTCCTGCAGGCGGCGACGGAACATGATATCGACCTCAAGCGGTCTTTCATGGTGGGCGACAAACCGCTTGATATTGCGCTTGGTAAAAACACAGGCTGCCGTACTGTGCTGGTTCCATCTGACCCTGCCGATACTGAGTCTGAGCCGTGTTCACCGGATTACATTGCGCCCGACCTGTATAAGGCAGCATTGTGGATTATCGAGCAGAAATGAAAATCCTCGTAGTCGCAGAGTATTTTCACCCCTACGGTGGTGCGGAACTATCCCTGTGGCGGCTGTGTCGCAGTCTCACTGAGAAGGGCCACCAGATTCAGGTTATTACCTCCAGGCGCAGTGGGGAGCCTGATTACGAAAAGAAAGACGAAATAGAGATTTTCCGCCCTTTTCCCACCGGGAGTCTTGCCGGTAGATTTATCTTCGCGGCAAAACTGTATCCATATTTGAAACGCTGGCTGCGGGAAAGAGCGGTTGATGTTGTCTATAACCTTGGCTATGTTCCGACTTTACCGGCCACACGCATCGCCCGAAAGCTTGGCATACCATCGGTGACCCTGCTGGGCCATTTCTGCGGTCGGAAATGGTTCAGGTTGACCAGTCCGCCTCCTGCCCTGTTCAATTTAATTTCCGAAGTGCTTACCATTCGTTTGGGTCGGCATAATGTACTGATGGCACAGTGCCAGGAAACTGCCCGGAAGGTATCCACCCGCGCCGATGTCGAAATTAAAGTCATATGTAATACCCTGCTTGACCCGGCGGCGATTAAGCAGGCAAAGGAGAAAACGGACGTAACAAAACTGCGCGCCGAGTTGGGCATTGCCGACGATGAGTTCTTCCTTCTGCATGTTGGAGCGCTGATAAGAACCAAAAATGTGCCTGCCCTGGTCAAAACCCTGGCTGGCTGGCAGCGCAAGTACAAGCTGGTACTTGTTGGCGGTGGCCCGGAGCGGGCTGGAATTGAAAAGCTGGTTCAGAACCTGAGCCTGACCAAAAAGGTATCTTTGCTCGGGGAAAAACCGCATGATGACACGCTATCCATAATCAGGTCATGCGATGTGCTTATCCTGCCATCGATTTGCGAGCAGATGCCCAACGTGGTCCTGGAAGCGCTGGCTCTGGGGAGGCCGGTTATCGCCACCAGGGTTGGAGGAGTTCCGGAAATAAAATCAGCAAATCTGCACCTGGTTGACCGGCTTGAAGAAATCGAGAAGATTATCAATAGTGGTATTCAGGCGGCAGAAGAAGCTATAATTATGCAGGAATACTCGCTGGCAAAGGTTGCCGAGCAGTATGAGGGGTTGTTCTTGAGGCTGGCTGGCTCTAAAATGAAAGGTAAGCAGGTGTGATATGGCGCTGAAAGAAGAGCTGCTGGGCGGCGAGAAGGCCATCGGTGTCTGGGGAATCGGTTATATTGGTTATTCATCAATGGCCCATTTCGCCAACCGGGGAGTCAGGTGCCTGGGGACGGACATTGATGCCGATAAAGTCGCCAAGATAAACAAGGGCGAGCTGCCCATAAAAAATATCGAGTACTGGCTCGGCTTTGACAGCAGATCGCTGGTCACCTCCGGGATGATGAAGGCGACCACGGAATGGCAGCAGCTTATCGGCGAAGACGTCCCGGTACATCTGATATGCATCCCCACGGAGAAAGACGATGTGCCCTATAACGGCGTTCTGGTTGATGTGGTGGAAAAGCTGTCCGGTTTTGATAAAGCAAGAATAAAGTCGCCGCCGCTTATCATTATCGAGTCAACGCTGACCCCGAACACGACCGAGCAGATAATCATACCCGCTTTTGAAAAGAAGGGGATGAAGGTGGGCCGGGACATACTGGTCGGCGTGGCGCCACGTCGCGACTGGTTTATCAGCCCCGAGAAAAGTCTGAAAAACCTGCCCAGGGTGGTCGGCGGTACCACGCCCGAGACCACGGCGTTGATGGGGGAGGTGCTGGGCATAGTCTGTGATACCATTCTTCCGGCTAAAGACCATCGCCATGCGGAGCTGGTCAAGAGCATTGAGAACGCCTACCGGCATGTGGAAATCACGCTGGCCAACCAGTTATCGCTGGCCTATCCCGATATTGATATGCGTCAGGTGCTGGCGCTGGTCGGCACCAAGTGGAATATCGGCACCTACCATCCCAGCTTCGGCACCGGCGGCTACTGCATCCCGCTTTCCAGCCAGTACGTGCTCTCCGGTACCGGAAGCGCCGAGAAGCTCAGCATTTTGCATTCGGCCATCGCCACGGACCGCAATCTGCCGCTTATGGTGGCCGAGGCGGTAATCAAGAAAGGTGCCCGGAAAGTGGGCATTCTGGGGCTGGCCTACAAGGGCGACCTCAAGGTCCATACCCTGAGCCCGACGCTGCGCATTGTGGCCCACCTGAAAGAAAAGGGTGTGGCGGTAAAGGTGCACGACCCGTACTACACAGCAGAAGAGGTCAAGCAGGTATGCGGCGTTGAAACGTTCCGTTTTCCGGATGACCTCGGGCAGTTTGATACCGTATTGATTGTCGCTGACCACAGGGCCTACCAGGCTGTACCACGGAACCAGATTCTGGTAAATCTCAAAGCCTGTAAACTGGTTATGGACAATGTTGCTATCTGGAACGAATTCAATCTTGAGGAAAAGGGGATTGAGTATCATGTCGCCGGAACCGAGAACTGGCTGGGCAAGTAAAAAAGGCCGCCATCAGAAGCGGAAAATGTTAATCACCGGTGGCAGCGGATTTCTGGGCCGGTATCTGGTGAGAAAGCTGCTGAATAAGTATGCCGACCTGGGAATCAGCATCATTGCCCGGAGTGGCGAGGGCATCATCAGGCTGCTTTCGGTATGTCCCGGCGCCCAGTTCAAGACAATTGTCGGCGATATCCGAAACGAAGAAGTTTTACAGTTTGCCCTGAAAGATGTGGATACTGTGGTGCACCTGGCGGCGATGAAGTACATCAACCTCTGCGAGCTGTCCCCATCGGAAGCAATCACGATTAACGTCCACGCCACGGCCAGCCTGCTCAAACTGTTCAAGGGCGATACCTTTATCAGTATGTCCACCGACAAGGCTGTGGAGTCTACCAGTTGCTACGGCGCCACCAAGTTGATTGTGGAGAAGCTGACGCTGGCAGAGGCCAGCATGAATACCGGCAAACGTTTCATGGTGGTCAGGTCAGGGAATATCTTTGGCTCTGCCGGCAGCGTTCTTGAAAACTGGCACCGCCAGGTAAAGCGAAATAATGAAATCGTGGTGTCCAATCCGGAGATGACGCGCTTTTTCATCGATGTTATTGACCTGGCTGAATACATTATCACCATCCTGAACAATGGCGAAAACGGTAAAATATATATTCCTCCGCAGAAAGTAATCCAGATAGGCGATTTGGCGCAGGCTTTTGTCGAGTTGCGCGGGGATGGGGCAACAAAGATGAAAGTGGTCGGCCAGTTTCAGGGCGAGAAAACACATGAAAGGCTTTTCATGTCTGGAGAAGACGTGGTAACTGACATGAAGCACAACAACTCAGACGAGGGGAAGAAACTCAGCCTTGAAGAGATTAAGGAGTGGCTGCAAAGGAACGCCGCCGATAAAGACTTCTAACCGCCGGGGCTCAAAAATGCTGGTTGAGAAACTGAGCGATGAGCAAGAATGGGAAAAGTTCGTTGTTAATACTAGCGGGGGAACTTTTTACCACACCCTTCAATGGAAAAAAGTCCTCGAAGAATCTTTCGCCTGTGACACCGAGTATCTGGTAATACGTGACGAATTCGGTAACTTGGCCGGCGTCTGTCCTTTTGCCCTGACCAAAAAACTGGGATTTTTCCGGATTTTGGACTCGCTGCCCGAATCGGACTTTGGCGGCCCGCTGGTTGAGGTTTCCAAAGCGCCGGCGGCACTGGATGCGCTCAACGAATACCTCAGGGGGCTCTGCCCGGAAAAAGACGTAACCTACGCCAAAATCAGGTGCCCCGATGAAAACATGGCCCGCCATTTCAATGTCAAGGGCATGACCATCGATACCTCAAGCGGGTCAATGAACCTGGACCTGGAGCAAAATCCCCCGGACTTTATCTGGAACGAGGTCTTTACCCAGAAGAGCGGGCAGCGGACCTATATTCGTCGCTTTGAGAAAGATGGCTTCCAGAATACTGCCGCACAGAACCTGTCCGACCTGGAGACCTTTTATGACTTGTATTACCGCAACGTGAGGTACATCGGAGGGGCGCCGCACCCGTACTCTTTCTTTCGTCGGCTCTGGGACGAGCTTTACCCGGAATATTTCAACATTATCCTGACCGTGGGTAATGGAAAGTGCATTGGCGGGGAAGGTTTCTTCCTTTTCCCGCCGCAGAGAACCGCCTACCAGATTTATATTGGCCTTGACCGCGAGGTGGAAACCCAGTACCGGACTTATTTTTACCTGAGCTGGGGGTTGATAAAGTGGTGTGAGCAGAACGGAATCAAGGTGGTCAGCTTTGGCGGAACGCCGGCTGATCCCAAATCCACTAACTACGTGCAGAAGAGCAGATTTGGCGGTCAATTCAATCAAGACTATGTGGTCTGCCTGCCTTTTGACCGGGGCCGGTTCCTGGTCAGGGAAGCAGCTCTAAAACTGGGAAGGGCCGTCCAGAAAAGGCTGCCACCGGCACTGAAAAGTAAATTACAAAGGGTGGGTTTTGGCATATGAACTCCCTGGCTCGCCTTGCCGACCTGCTGCTCGACCCCCGAATGCCCTACTTCATTCCCTGCGTGAAATTAAAGCGGCGGCAGCGCAAAAAGCTGTCCAATGTGGATATCCCCTCTGAAACCCCGTTGCTGATTGCCCTGACCTTTGACGTTGAGTACGATTTTGGCTCGTCAGCGAAAGAGGCCGCCACAGAAGCGGTAGAGCCGTTTCTGCGTGAATTGCCGGTTCTGGCCGGGGAAATGCAGGCTGTCTTCACCCTGTTTGTTCAGGGCGACCTTGTTAATAGATATGCTGAACTGCTTCTTAACCTGCAGTCCAGTCATGAGATAGGCTTACACGGCTACGCCCATGAGCTGTGGGGGAAGGCGAAATGGTTTTTGACCCATAACCCCGTTTCCCTTCCATCCAGGCAGGAACTCCTGCGGCAAAGCCTGAAGAATTTTGCCGATAATAACCTGGCACCGCCGGTTTCCTTCAGGGCGCCTGACCTGGTGGCGGATACCGATACGCTGCGACTTTTACAGGAGCACGGCTTTATGGTCGACTCTTCAGCACCGGCATATCGCGGGGCGCTCCCGCTGCCAGCCAGGCCTCCGGGCCCGGCCAGCACCCTCCTGAGCATTTCAATCACGGCGGCCCCAACCCCGCGCGTCCGACTCCGGTATCTGTTGCCGTTCACCGCCTACGAGGTATTAAACATGTCATGGCTCGCCGCCGCGAGCGACCAGCACCTGCTTGAATATGTTGCTGAGATAGTGTCCTTTCAGATGGATAACGGAACAAAACCTCATCTGGTCTTTCTGGCCCACCCCTGGGAGTTCAGGGAATGGACCGGCAGGGAAAAACTTGGTTACTGTTCCAGAGATAACTACAAACTGCTGCACCGCAGGATGCAGTCGCTCCAAGCAAGATACCAGTTGCAATACGTCGGCATGAAGGAATTAGCGCAGACGCTGGGCAGTGAGTGAGATGGGCAGTCATACCTACGATGTGGTCAACAGGGCTTCTCCGCGGACAATTTGTCGCGCCGCAGTTAACTGCGTCAAGGGGCAGAACGAGGCCCGTGTCCACCGACTCCTCCTGGACTCTGAAATTATGGGAGAAGGGAAAAATCTCGCCTTTTTCAATTACGGGCGCAATGCCTTATACCGCCTGTTTCAGCAAAAATTCGCTGGAAAAGAGGTTATATTTCCGGCCTTTATCTGTCCCACGGTTATTCTGGCGGCCGTTAAAGCCGGTGTGAAGCCCAACCTGATGGATGTCAGTCTGGATGATTTTAATATCGATATAAACAGTATCCCCGAAGCAGAGCTGGCAAAAGCGGACGCGCTGTTTGTCAACCATACTTTCGGGGTGCCGGCTGACATGGACAAAATACTTCAGAGAACACGGCAGCACCCGGTTTATCTCATTGAGGATATAGCTCAGGCGCTATTTGCCCGCTACAGGAATAAATATGTCGGCAGTTTCGGCGATGCCGTTTTGCTCAGCATGTACAAGCAGTTACCGAACATCAATGGGGCTATCCTGCTGTCAGACCTCGATATTGAGAGACCCGGTAGCTCTGTCGCAGGCTGCAGGGAATTTGCCCGCCTGTTCTGGCTGACCTCAGGTCCCCAGCAGTACGCGTTCAATCTGGTGCGTAAACACAGGCGTCCTCCGACAATGCCGGTAGAACTTCCGCGATTACCGAGGCCGCGTCGGCCGTCTTCTTTATCGCTGTCCCTTTTCACCGCCATGCTGCCGGCCCTTCGGGAGTCAGTTGCCCAAAAAAGAAATGTCGTTGGCCATTACCAGAAGAGAGCCGGCGCCAGCAAATACCTTGTGCCGCAATATATTGATGCTGCCAGTGAACCCTCCGGCTTTAACTTCAGCATCAGGCTCCGCCCGGAAATGGCCCATATTCGCGATAGCCTTTTATCTGACCTCCGGCGACGGGGTGTCTTTCTGGACTGCCTGTGGCACGACTCCCCGGTGTCCTCGCCTTTTTTCAAAGACTATTTAAAGCATGACTGCCCCAATGCTCAGCTTCTGGCGAAATCGGTAATAAATTTACCGGTCGGAGACGGGTACCGGCAAAGCGATGTCGATTTCTTATTCAGCACACTGGAAGCGGCAATTGAAAGGCTCATCAAATGAACACGAGGGCTGACGTGGAAAAATGGTAAACTGGGTTTGAGGGAGAGATTTGAAGGAGAGCTGGGGCTGAAAATGCAGAAAATATGGCGAGTTAACAGCGCGCCACCTTTGGGCGGTAAAGGTTTCCGATTGCTGTTTGAAAGAACGTTCAGTAAACTGCTGAGTCCCGTGTTAGCCAGGACTATACTGGTGGAATTCATAAATAGAGATAAATCTCTCCATGTATCCGGTGAGGCAGTCGAAAAACACTAGGCTGGCAGAGGGGAAAATTTTTTGCTTAATTTGATAAAGAGATATCTGCAGCGCATCTCGGGAGGGGCTTCTCGTATGAACAGGGAGCTCCTTGCCAGTCTCATTGAGCCACAAGAAAAGGCGAGAGTGCTGGATATTGGCTGCGGGGACGGAAAGCTTATAAAAAGACTCGACGGTAAAATAGGGGATGGTGAAATATACGGAATTGAAATATCGGCCAGATACGCTGAAGAAGCGTGTAAGAATAAGGTAAATATAATTATAGGCGACATTGACACGGGTCTTCCTTTCAAAGAAGCCAGTTTTGACATTGTCGTCTCTAATCAGGTGCTCGAGCATGTGAACAGCACGGATAACTTCGTAAAAGAGTGCTACAGGGTCCTGAAAAGCGGGGGCACATGTATTGCCTCAACACCGAATCTGGCGACTCCGCATAATATATTCTCGCTCATCCTGGGCTATCAACCACCAGCTACGGCGGTTAGCGATGAAATAATATGTGGAAATCCGCTGGACCCCAGTGACGGTGAGCAGATTACTTCGTACCGCAGGCACCGGAGAGTATTTACGGCACCGTCTTTGCAGAGGTTATTCCGGTTCCACGGCTTCGAAGTTGAGGCAGAGAAGGGAGTTGGTCTGCAGCCCTTGCCTTTATTTCTGTCGCGACGTTTCACATGGGCCAGGTACTCTCAATTCCTGACTGTTAAGGCGAGAAAGCCGGAAAGTTAGCATTATGGCGACTAAAGCGATGAAGATATTAATGCAGCAGGGAGCTTATTTCCCGTGGATTGGCGGCGCCGAGATATTCATGCAGAAGCTGGCGGAATATCTTGTTGCCAGAGGACATCAGGTCGATATTGTCACCGGGCTCTGGAGCCAGCCCGATTTCTATACGGAAAACTGGGACAAGGAATTTGAAGTTATCAATGGCGTCAATGTATACCGGGTCAGAACAGCCAGGATAAAAAACGTTGACGTGCTGTCCTGTGTGTGGCGCATGATATGGAAAACCACGGAACTGGCCCGGAAAAACGATTATGATATCATCCACAGCCATATTTTCCCGGCCATGGTATGCGGGGCAGCCACCAAAAAGGATAAAAAATTACTGCTCACTCTTCAGGGCGGTGACATCGGCGAGTACAAGGAATCGAACCTGATTATCAGAATGCTGGAAATGCCGTTCATTTTCTGGTCCGTGAAAAAGGCCGACCTGGTACACGCGGTGAGCACTCATATTGCCAGTGCGGCCAGAAAACTTGGAGCGAAAGAGGTGACCGTCGTCCCCAATGGGGTTGACATAAGTATCTTCCACCCCGGGGACAGGAGCCAGATGAAAAAGAAACTGGGATACAGGCTTGATGAAAAAATCATCGTCAGTTCATCAAGACTGACGCCAAAGAACGGGCTGGATTACCTGATTAAAGCGGTGGCCAATGTGCCCAACGTGAAGCTGATTATCATCGGCGATGGTGAGCAGCGGAAATCTCTGGAAAGCCTCATCAGCACTCTAAAAGTTGGGGAAAGGGTATCACTGCTGGGTTATCTGGAACACAGCAAACTTCCGGACTATCTCAATGCAGCCGATGTCTTCTGCCGGCCGTCGATAAACGAGGGCTTTGGCATTTCCTTCATCGAATCGATGGCCTGCCGTATACCAACGATAGGCACCAGCGTTGGCGGCATTACCGATATAATTATCGACGGCAAGAACGGAATGCTGGTGCCGCCTGAAGACGTGGCGGCCCTGACCAAAGCCTTACGGATAGTTATCAGGGACAAGGATTTCCGTCGCGGTATCGCCGAACAGGGGCTGAAGACGGTAAGAGAAAAATTTACCTGGGAAGTGGTGCTCAGGCAGATGGAAAACGTATATGAGGGAGTGATGGGCGTTGGCTAGAGGTGGAAACGGGCAATGAAGATATTATTGACCACGCCGATATTCCCCCCCGAGATAGGCGGCCCGGCCACTTATACGCATGAAATATCAGGGCGACTCAGGAAAAAGGGCCACGAAGTACGTGTGGTTACCTTTGCCGACGCTGCCCCCGAAATTAAAGATATCGAAGTTATCCCGGTGCGTTTAAATTACCGATTGCTCGGCAGCCTGAGAAGGCAGCTAAGCCTGTTCTTCACCATCCTGCGTGCGGCTAGGGGAATGGACCTGCTCTACGCGCAGGGCGCGGTGGTGGTCGGCTCGTGCTCTCTACTGGTCGGAAAACTGTTAAAAAAACCGGTGGCGGTCAAGTTCGTTGGTGACGTTGCCTGGGAGCAGGCCGTTAATGCTGCGAAAACGACCAAGTTGCTGGAGGAATTCCTGGCTCAGCCGGAGGGTGGATTCTATATTAAACTGATAATGCGGATACAGCGATTTGTCTTTCATCACGCCAAAAAGGTAATAACCCCCTCAAATTATCTCAAGAATATCCTGGTGAAATTTTATCAGGTACCCGCCTCGAAAATTGAAGTCGTATACAACGCGGTGGCATCGACCGAAATCAAAGCCTGTGATGAAAAATATGGACAGCCGATGCTTATTACCATCGGCAGGCTCGTGTCCTGGAAAGGGATTTACGAGCTGATAACGCTGGTGCCCGTACTGGCCAAAAAGTATCACGATTTCAAACTGGTAGTCGTTGGGGAGGGGCCGGAACGCGACAGGTTGCATCAGCACTGCCAGGAAATTCAGGCCGAGCCCTATGTTACCTTCACCGGCAGGTTGAATCACGAAAAGACACTCAGCCTCCTGAAGCGGGCGGATGTGTTTCTTTTAAACTCAAGGTACGAGGGCCTGCCACACACCGTCATTGAGGCCATGGCCTGCCGATGCCCGGTAATTGCCACCGGTCTTGAAGGTACGAGAGAGGTCATCGAGGATGGTCGAAACGGGATAACCATCGAGTCGGGCAATACACAGCAGCTTGCCGAAAAGCTGATTTTTCTCCTTGAAAATGAGCCGACAAGGCAAAAAATGATAGCCGAAGCCTACAAGACAGTTACCGGCAAATTCACCTGGGAAAAGACTCTGGACCAGCTGGAAAATGTATTAAGCACGGTGGCAGGGTAGTCTGATGCATATCCTGATGTTCAGCTACGACCGGACACTTGTTGAGGGGAAGCAGGTTGGTGATACCCTGCTCCGGCACGAAGGTTACGCTGAGTATCTGGAAAAGCTTGATGTTATCGTGCCGGCACCGTCCAGAACGCGACGGTATGAAATAAAGGTGAGTGAAAAATTGAGCATATTCCCCAGTTACGGTCCCAGAGTAATATCGTGGCTGAGGGCTTATTCAAAAGCGAAGAAAATCTGCCGGCAGGGCAAGGTGGACATCGTAGCGACACAGGATGCGCTGCTTGGCTTTCTGGGCGTTATGCTGCGCCGAAATTTCGGGTGCCGATTGCAAATCAATGCTTTTGGCCTCGAAATTTTCAGTGATTGGTGGCTGCGGCAGAGATGGCTGAATCGGTGCTATGCCTTGATAATGCGCTGGACGCTTCGTCGAGCCGACCTGGTCAGGACCGATGCGACAAGGAATCGGGCGATCTTAATTGAAAAACTGCAGCTAAAACCGGAAAAGGTGGTCGTGATACCGGCACTGCCGACCCAGGAGAGCATCGACCAGTTCCGGGGTGCCGATGGGGAAGTAGTAAGGTCCAGCCTGAAGGAAAGCAAGTATGATAAAATAGTCCTCTTCGTCGGGTCACTGGACAAGGTCAAGAACATCCCTTGTCTGTTCAGGGCGGCGAAGCTGGTACTCGCTGACTGCCCGCGGGCCCTATTTGTCATCATTGGCAGTGGACCGGAGAAAGAAAGTCTTGAGAAACTGAGCCGGGAGCTGGGCATTTCACAGAACGTTAGCTTTCTGGGCATAATTCCTTATGACGAACTGCCAGCTTATTGCGCCGCCTGCGATGTCGTCGTTCTGCCTTCCTGGAGTGAAGGGCTGGCACGCATTCTGATGGAAGCTTCTTTGGTGGCGAAACCGATAGTGGCCACCGATGTCGGCGGGGCGGCTGATATCGTCGTCGATGGCGAGACCGGCTATCTCGTTCCCGTCAATGACGACGGGCAACTGGCCGCGAAGGTGAAAGAACTGCTGCAAAACGACCGGAAAGCACAGCAGATGGGGGATAAGGGGTATCAGCGGGCGGCAAACCTCTTTGATTTCAAGGCCAACACCGAGAAGCTAATCGTAGCCTGGGAAGCAATGATTGAATCTGAAAAGGACAGGGGCAATGCTCTGGCTAATAACTGACGTCGACACCGAGTTTGATTGCGTCCGCTTTTCCGGTAAGCCGAAGTACTCGGCTGACCCGGGGCTGACCGAGGGTGTCCCGCATTTGCTGGAATTTTTCGCGGAATACAACATCAGGGCCACCTTTCATATTCAGGAACAGAGCAACCCGGAACAGAGCATCCTGCAACGCTACCCCCAGGTATATGAATCGGTGCAACAATATGGCCAGGAGGTCTCGGTTCACGTCCACGTCAAGCAGGCTGATTATAACACGCGCAAATCGGAGATAACGGCGGCGGTGAACCGGCTGAGAGATAACGGGTATAACATATCGTCCTTCAAAGCCGGCTGGTATTTCAGTACCGAAAGCACGATTAAAGTTCTTGAGGAACTGGGCATAACCTATGACTGTTCGCCATTGAAAAACTCGGTGGTGGGCTCGACGCGGTGGTATGACTTGCCGGACTCGCCCTATCACCCTGGCTATAATGATATCACCAAAGTCGGCGACGCTAAACTCCTGATGATGCCCATCACCAATACCAGACTGGGCATAACCGTCCACGAAAATAAAGACTACGAGCCGGAGCTGATGAAGCGGGGCACGGAAGCCCTGGTGGCCGCGGCCGAGGAAATGTCGGCGCCGGTTATCCTTTACTTCAGCACGCATTCCTGGAAACCGATAGAAGACGATGGGTCGGGCTTCAGGGACTGGGAAATCAGGCGGCGCCGTGACTTCTTCAGCTTTCTGTCCCGGTATGAGATTAAATCACTTACCGTCAGCGAGGCCGGTCAACTCTGGCAGGAAGGTGGCTACAAGCCGTACTTCCTGAACCTGCCCGATTTGCTGGGCAGCTATCGCTCTCCCTTTAATCC
>CAZQWO010000023.1:0-16674 GCA_964597015.1 uncultured Dehalococcoidaceae bacterium | reverse complement strand
GGGTAAATAATGATTAAATATTATATAGAGGCTTGTGGCTCCCGAATCTATACCTGGAGGAGGTGACGCTATGAGGCTTCATGGGATACTAGGGGTATGGCAGGTGGACAGTTGAGGCCCTGCCTGACGGCAGGGTGGACGGACCTCGAATCCGGCTCGAGTTAGCAAAATGGAGGTCAGTCTCGGAAGAGAGACCCCATCCGGCGATGGTAACCGGAAGTGAGCCGGGTTGGAGATGGCAAAGCAAGCGCTGGAGGGCATCGGAAGGTGCCCTCCTTATTTATGAACAAAAACAACGACCTCCTTGTTATCCTTGACACCTTGCCCCGGTAAAAATTACAATTACTGCGGTCAATCACCTTAATAACTGGATTGGTAATGAGCAAAAACGCAAGCGTCGTCCCGGCCATTCTTACTGATGACCCTTTAGCCCTGGAGAAAATGCTCCGTCAGTCGGAGAGCTTTACTGACTACGTCCAGATTGATATTATGGACGGCAAGTTTGTCCCTTCGCAAAGCATTACCTGGGAACACATCTCCGGCCTGCCCATCAAGCTGAAATGGGAAGCCCACCTGATGGTTGTACACCCCGAAGAATACCTGGATGGTTTCAAGCAGGCCGGCGCCGGCAAGATTGTTTTCCACCATGAAGCCACTGCCTCCCCTCAAAAAGTGATTTCCCGAATCAGAAGCCTGGAGCTTGGAGCGGGGCTAGCCATCAATCCCGAGACCCCCGTATCTGCCATTGCTTCCTGCGTCAGTGAAATTGACAGTGTTCTCCTGCTTACCGTAACGCCGGGCTTCTACGGCAGCAAATTCATCCCGGAAGTAATGGACAAGGTAGCCGAACTGCGCCATATTCGACCTGAAATCGAAATCGGTGTTGATGGTGGCATTAAAGAGGGCAATATCAGGGAAGTGGCCAGCGCCGGTGTTGATTATGTCTGCGTGGGCAGCGCCGTTTTCCTGCAGCCGGACCCGGCGGCAAGCTATCGCTATTTGCAGTCGCTGATTCAGCAGAACCAGTAATTCAGCGCCAATTTTTTTCTATTTTTCAGCCTTTTATTCCCGAGGGCTACCTCAAATCGGACACCATTCTGGCAAAGGCAGACACGTCCCCCGCATCAAGCTGGACTCTGACCACGCGCCTCTTCAGCGACTTTAAAGTCTGCAGGTCACCGAGAGCCTGCGCATCCGCCAGAATATCAAACGTGTACGGTGCATCGGGAACCGGTATCTTATGCTGATGGGCCATGGTCACCTGAAGGAAAAGGCCAGTATTGGGGCCTCCCTTATGCAGCTGTCCGGTGGAATGCAGCAAGCGCGGCCCGTAATTGGCGGTAGTGGCGATATGCTGCTTTTCCATCACCTTGCGACGCAATTCAGCACATGCCCTTTCCAGTCCCGGCATCTGCCTGGTGTAAGCCATTATTGCCAGATAATCGCCTCGCCGGCCTTCCGCCAGCAATCCGGCAATCGAACCGGAAACTTCCAGGGATGGCAGGTGGCCGGTGTCCTGAAATTCCTGCAGGACCCGACCGGAGGCATCTTTTGCCGCCTGCACATTGGGCTGGTCAAACGGATTTATGCCCAGCACCGCGCCGGCAATCGCGGTGGCAAACTCCCAGCGGAAGAACTCGGCACCGATATCACGCCTGTCTTTCAGCTCAAGAGTAACGACTGGCTGCCCGGCAGATTTAATGTGCTCTATGGCTTGGTCTATATCGCCGTTCTCATCGTCCTGAAGTCGAAGGTAAATGAAAATGCGGTCATCACCGTAGTACCCAGCATCCATCAGCGGCTCGCCCATAACGGGAATGATTCCGGTTCCTTCTTTGCCGGTGCTCTCGGCGATTAGCTGTTCCAGCCACAGTCCGAAGCTGCTTATCGAAGGCGAAGTTACCAGCGTTAGTTTATCTCTTCCCTGCCGGGCATGGGTACCCATCAATGCGCCGAGCCAGGCACCAGGGTTTTCTTCAGGAGGCACCCCGGCGGCGCATTGTCGTCCCATAGCTTCGGCACGCTTCAAAATGGATATTATGTCAACTCCTGTCAGCGCCGCCGGCACCAGCCCGAAGTAAGACAGCACCGAGTAGCGCCCGCCCACATCTTCCGGATTAAGAAAAGCACGGCGGAACCCTGTCTCCTCCGCCAGCCCGGCCAGCGACGAGCCGGCATCGGTGATGGCCACAAAGTTCCGCCCCGCCTTTTCCCTGCCTAACGATTGCTCTACCAGCCCGCGGAAGTACTTATAAAACGTGCTCGTCTCAATGGTTCCGCCCGACTTTGATGAAACCAGGAATATGGTACGCGCCGGGTCGATGGCTTCCGTTACATCCGCCACCCAGTCGGGCACGGTGGAGTCCAGCACCCTGAAATCGGGATAACCTTCAGCTCTATCGAGCGTATCGTACAGCACTTCGGCACCCAAGCTGGCGCCGCCCATGCCTAAAAGCACTACATGTTTGAATCCAGCATCGCGTACTTCCTCAGCGAACGATTTTAATGCCGGCACCTTCTCCTTCATCGCTTCGGGAAGGGCCAGCCAGCCCAATCGATTGACAATCTCCTTTGGCTCCGGTTTCCAGACCGTGTGGTCCTTCTGCCAGAGGCGCGCCACGATATCTTTCCGCTTGAAATCACTGAGCGCTTCGGCAACACCCGAGATATCCGTCATTTTAATTTCTATTAGCCACCTTTCTTCTTGAGCATGTTTTGCGATTCGATATCCAGCACCTTTTGCAGGCGTCGTTGGAAGCGCTCCTCATTTAAAAACTCTGCTTTCAGAAAAGATTCAACCACTTCTCTGGCCAGCGCTCCTCCCACCACCCGTGCCCCAAGGCAGAGCACATTCATATCGTCGTGCTCCACACCCTGGTGCGCGGAATAGGTATCATGGCAGGGGCAGGCCCGTATTCCCGGTATTTTATTGGCCACAATGCAGGCGCCAATGCCGCTGCCGCAGATAATAATACCGCGCCGCGCTTTCCCTGAAGCCACCGCCTCGGCGACGGCCAGCGCATAATCGGGATAATCATCGGTCGGGACAAGTGTCTCGGCACCCAGGTCCAGCACGTCGTACCCGCTTGCCCGCAGCCAGGGCGCGAGCTCGGCTTTCAATGGAAATCCACCATGGTCAGCACCTATGACAACTCGCAGCGTCATTTCTTACCTCCTCGCAGCAGTTTCTCAGCTTCACCAGCCACATGTTCGGCGGTCAGGCCCAGTTTCTCGTATATTACCTTACCCGGAGCGGAAGAGCCGAAATGAGGGATGCCGATAATAACCCCTTCATCAGAAACATATCTCTCCCATCCCAGAGGGCTGCCCGCCTCAATTGATATCCGGTATTTTATGCTCCCGGGCAACACTTTTTCACGGTATTCTATCGGCTGGGCATCAAATAGCTCCCAGGACGGCAGCGACACGACACGCGCTTTTATGCCCTTTTCCTGCAATAATTTGCCGGCGTCCAGCGCGATGTGCACCTCCGAGCCGGTGCCCATAATAATCACTTCAGGGGTCGCGGCCGCCTCCCAGAGAATATAGCCTCCCTGCCGGACACCGCTGGCGGCAAATAAAGTTTTACGGTCAAGCACCGGCAGGTTCTGGCGACTGAGCACCAGCGCCGTCGGGCCGTCGTGCCGCTGCAGGGCTATCTTCCAGGCTTCTACAGTCTCGTTGGCATCGGCGGGGCGGATGGTCACCAGGTTGGGGACCGACCTCAGGCCGACGAGCTGCTCTATGGGCTGGTGGGTCGGCCCGTCCTCCCCAACCCCCACCGAGTCGTGGGAAAAAATATAAATTACCCTGAGCCCCATCATGGCGGCAAGGCGCACCGGCGGGCGCATATAGTCGTAAAAAACGAGGAATGTGCCGGTATAAGGGATAACACCTCCATGCAGAGCCATGCCACTGGCGATGGCGCCCATGGCATGTTCCCGGACGCCAAAGTGCAGGTTTCGGGCACGGTAATTATCGGGGCCGTATTCACCACCGTCCTTCAAACCTGTCTTCGTCGACGGGGCCAGGTCAGCCGAGCCACCAATCAGGGAACGTATTCTGGAGGCCAGGATATTCAGCACCAGCCCCGAGGCCGACCGGGTGGCCACCGGCTTGGTTTCTTCCTTGAATAAATTGTCAAGGTCACTGTCCCAGCCTGCCGGCAGGTCGCCGTGCAGTTCTTCTTCCAGATGACGGGCATCGTCAGGGTAAGCCCGGCAGTATGCCTCCAGCCTTTGCTGCCATTCGTTCTGTTGTTTCCTGCCGCGTTCCTGCGCTTTTCTCAGGTGATTCAGTGCTTCTGGAGGCACGGTGAACGGTTCTGCGTATTCCCACCCCAGCTGCTTTTTGGTCAGCAGTACCTCTTCCTCGCCAAGCGGCTCACCGTGTGCGGCCGCCGTACCGGCTTTATTCGGGCTGCCATAGCCGATAATGGTCCGGCAGATAATCAAACTTGGGCGCTCTTTGTCCGCCTGCGCCTCGTGTAGCGCGTCGGTAACGCTGGCGATATCAAAACCATTAATCGGCCCGACAACCTGCCAGCCGTAGGCCTGAAATCGCTTTTTAACATCTTCCGTGAAGGTGATACCGGTCTTGCCCTCAATGGAAATGCCGTTATCGTCATATAGGTAGATGAGCTTGCCCAGACGCAGGTTTCCCGC
This sequence comes from uncultured Dehalococcoidaceae bacterium, assembly GCA_964597015.1. Taxonomy (GTDB): domain Bacteria; phylum Chloroflexota; class Dehalococcoidia; order Dehalococcoidales; family RBG-16-60-22; genus E44-bin89. The sequence continues at coordinate 12,010 of CAZQWO010000023.1, read as the reverse complement.
CAGAGAAGCCGCTTCCGAGGAAATGCCCTCCTCGAGGTCGCCATCGGAGACTATGGCATAGGTATGGTGATTTATGATTTCATGGCCCGGTCGGTTATAGCTGGCTGCCAGCCAGCTCTCGGCCATGGCCATGCCCACGCCGTTGGCGAACCCCTGCCCGAGCGGGCCGGTGGTAACTTCAAGGCCTGGAACTGTCCCGTACTCGGGGTGGCCGGGTGTCCGGCTGCCCCACTGGCGGAACTGCTTGAGGTCATCCAGCGACAGGTCATAGCCGGTCAGGTGCAGCAGCGCGTATAACATCGCCGAGGCATGGCCGCAGGAGAGGATGAAGCGGTCGCGGTCCGGCCATTTCGGGTCCTCCGGGTTATGCTTGAGAAACCGGTCCCACAGGACATAAGCCATCGGGGCTATTCCCAGCGGCGCTCCGGGATGGCCTGAATTGGCCTGCTGCACGGCATCAACCGCCAGAAACCTTATCGTGTTAACGCAGAGCTCGTCAAGCCTGGGATTGCTCATGGTTTATTCCTCCAGCTCCCGGAATGAAAAAATGGCAGGCGGTTTTCTGCCATTCTACACTGACAGACACTGTTTTTCAATCGGGAAAAAGGGGAGGACCGTCATGCGGTCGAACCGGGATTAGGGGGCTGACTCTCTTCTTGTCCCCATTTCTGCATAATTTCTTTCAGGCGCTGCGCCAGCTTGGGATTGTCACGCAGGCGGGCAATAAAAACGGGACAGCCTTCAAGCAAAGAGTTCTGCGCAGCCGTGGCCATGCTGGATAAAAGGTTCTGCATACCCAGGTCAGCCGGCTGGGCAACATTTATCCCCGGCGCCGACTCCAGCTGCCGCCGGATATCTTCGGCGGTGAAACGCATCGGCGTCACGCAGGTCTTGTACCAGGGACATTCCTTGCACTGGACTATACCGTAAGCCTCATCTATAACATCGTCCATCTTAAATCTCCGCTCTTCATTATAGCAGCTACGGCATGATTTTGACCAGCTTCGACTCAATTTCCCCTGCCGTGAAAAAGGCGCCGACTTTAATATCGCGTATCACGCCATCGGCATCAATAAAGAACGTGGCCGGTATACCACGTATGTTGTAGGCAAGAGGAACCTCATTGCCGGCAGCCAGCAACACTGGAAAAGTGTAACCGGCGCCTTCAATGAATCCTTTCACTTTAGTCGGATTTTCCTGTATGTTGACCGCCAGCAGGACCAGACCCTTGCCGGTCCATTTTTCGTATACATCCTGCAGAAATGGCATCTCCATACTGCAGGGGCCACACCAGGTGGCCCAGAAATTGAGCAGGACCGGCTGGCCGCGAAAGCCACTGAGCGACACCTCCTGCCCATCAAGTCCGGTTAGCGTGAAATCCGGCGCCAGCTTACCTATCTCCGGACCGGAACTCGAGCAGCCAGCGAACAGGACGCCCGACAATGCCATAGACACAAGCAACAAAAGCACGGTTATTTTCAAAACTTTATTCATAATTTCCCCCTGCAAAAATCTCAGGCTGCGAAAGTCGAGAACCAGTGTATTTGATTGGTCAGCGTCAGAATCCCGATAACAATCAACAGCAGGCCGCTTACTATGTGAATTATCTTTGTATAACGCTGGATGCGCCGCAGAACCGGGATAAGCGAGTCGAAAGCCAGGCCGATAACCAGGAACGGCAGCCCCAGACCCAGAGAGTAGATAGCCAGCAGATAGGCCCCGTGCCAGGCAGTGGCCGTATTCAGAGCAATCGCCAGAATGGCACCGAGTATCGGGCCCACACAGGCGGTCCAGGCAAGGGAGAAAGAAGCCCCGATGACAAAGGAGCGGAGGTAGCCGGTGGTGCTCCCCAGAGACGGACTCAGGCGTTTTTCATAATTCAGCCACGGCACTTTCAGCGCCGCCAGCAAAAACAGGCCAAATGCAATTAAGAAGCTGCCCGAAATTTTATTGAGCAGGGCAAGGCTGGGGTTGATGGCAAACCCGGTCAGCCCGGCAACGGCCCCCATGGCGGTGAAAATAAGCGAGAAGCCGAGGACGAAGCTGAGTGAGTGCAAAAAAGTGGGCAGGCGCCGGCCCGAGCCCTGTTTATCGAGCAGCTCCGGCCCGACCAGGCTGGCCAGATAGACCGGGACCAGCGGTAAAACGCAGGGCGATAAGAAAGAAAACAGCCCCGCCGTGAAGGCAACGGCCACCGAAACATTTTCCACAGTAAGATTCTACAATGGTCTTCCGCCTATGTCTAATGATATAAGTCACATTTGGGGCACGTGGACAAGAATCTGTTTCGGTCTTATAATTTTAATATAGCCCCTTCTTTGTGGGCACAGTAAAGGAGAAGAGACATCAAGCCGCTCAGTTTTTCACAGATTTCAATGTATCAAACCTGCCCGCTCCGGTACAAACTGCAGTACATCGACAGGCTGAAGCCGAAGGAAAAGTGGTACTTCAGCTTCGGTTCTACCATACACCTCTGCGCCGAGCATTTTTTTCGGGTTAAAGTGCCACCGCCTCCCACGCTGGAAGAACTGCTGCAGTTTTATGAACAGAGCTGGCGACCTGAAGGCTACGAGTCTGCCGAAGAAGAGGCCAACTATAAAGCTTATGGTCGGGAGATACTGACGGCGTTCTATGAAATTCACAGTCGCGATTTTCAGATGCCGCTGGCCGTGGAGAAGCTGTTCTACATAGATATCGGCGGCATAAAACTGAGAGGGTACATCGATCGAGTGGACAAGCTGGCCAGCGGCGGGCTTGCCATCGTCGACTATAAAACGAACAAAGAGTTATTCACCGCAGACTACCTTGATAAAGACCTCCAGCTGACCCTTTACCAGATCGCCGCCGAGCAGCTATGGCAGCTTCCAGTGGAGAAATTAACCCTGTATCATATGAGGTCGAATACGCCGGTCAGCTGTCCAAGTCGCGGCCCCGCGCAACTCAATGACGCCAAGCAGTTAGTCCTCGACGTTGCCGATAAGATTAACGGCCGGATTTTCCCGGCCACCGAGAACGATTACTGCCCCTGCGACTTCCCCGAGCACTGCCCCTACTACCGCCATCTTTACAGCGCAAAAACGGAGGAAACAACAACCGGAGAAACGCCGGTTACTGTCATCGGCGCAGATGAAGTGGAACGTTATGTATCGCTTCAGGCGCAAATCAAAGCTCTCCAGCAGAACCTGGATGAATTGAGACAGGAAATAATCGCTTACTGCGAAGCTAAAGGACTGAACCGTGTCTACGGCCCGGAGAACGAGATAACCTATCAGCTTGTCGAGATGACCGGTTTTGATGAAGATGAGGTCAGAGCCCTCCTTGAGCCAGAGGGTCTATGGGAGAGAGCAATCGGCCTTGACCAGTCCAGGCTGAAACAGCTACTCGATGACGAGTCCGTAGCCAAGGACATAAAGGACCGGATTAAATCCCTCAGGCAGGCGATATCCTTTCAGCAGCGCCTGCTGGTGAAGAAACGCCAGAACGACGATAAAGATACGTAGGCGTTTTTCTGTTTTCTCACATTCAAGTGAACTGCTTTTCCACCGCGGCAACGGCTTTATCAACGGCATTGACAATCATGCCCAGCTCATCGTTGGTCATGGTCAGCGAGACCATCATCCAGAGGATATCGCCGTACCACGTCGAGCAGGCGAACAGGACCCCGTTTTCCCGACCTGCTTTGCCGATAACTCCGGCCACGGCAGCGCGGTCAGCAAACAGCTCCTTTGTCTTCTTGTCTTTGACCAGCTCCACCGCAATCAAGCCAGCATTGGCGCGGACATCGCCCACGATGGCCGACTTGCCCTTGATGGCGCCCAGTTCCCTGGCCATGATGTTGCCGATTTCCTTTGCCCGCGCCAGCAGGTTGTGCTGTTCCACGTACTCGATGCCGGCCAGGCCAGCCGCGGCGAGATAACCCGTGCCGCCGAACGTGTACCCATGCTGCAGTGCACTCTTACCGGTGAAGGCCTCAGCAATCTCGCTCTTCACGTGCGTTCCTGCCAGTGCACCACAGCCCCAGGACAGGTTCTTGCCCAGTGCCAGCATATCGGGCACTATGCCGTGCTTCTCGCACTCGAACCAGAAGCCGCTGCGGCCAAAACCGGTGATTACCTCATCACAGATAAGCAGGATTTCATACTGGTCACAGATTTCTCTTATTCGCTTCATATATCCCGGGGGCGGTGGAATGAGGCCCAGTCCGGTGTTGGTGGACTCGGTGATGAAGCAGGCTACTGTTGACGGGTCTTCAAACTCAATGACTTTGCGCAGCTCCTCGGCGCACAGCAGGTCGCACTCCGGGCAGGTCAGGTTATAAGGGCAGCGATAGCAGTTCGGGGCGTGGATGGCCACGAAGCCGGCCATCAGTGGCTCAAACGGCGTGCGCCGGAAGATATGGCCGCTGGCGCTGGACGTGCTCATACCCATGCCGTGGTAGTCACCGGGGTAGCGGTGGATAACCTTGTATTTCGTCCCCTTGCCCAATATCTTCCAGTAGTGTCGGGCGATTTTCATGGCGGTCTCGTTGGCATCACTGCCGTTGCTGCTGTAAATGGTGTATTTCAAACTGCCCGGCGATATCTGGGCGAGCTTCTGGGAAAGCCAGACCACCGGCTCGGTGGGCGCGAACAGATTGGGGGTGGTAACGACTATCCTGTCCATCTGTTTTTTCATCGCTGCCATCAGCGCGGGAGGATTGAAGCCCAGGGAAGCGGCAGCGCCGCACGAGTTCGTCTCCAGCAGGCGATTGCCGAAGCTATCGATAACGTAATTTCCCTCCCCGGCGCTGATGAGAGACATGGGGAGGTCGAAAAAGGTGGCGTCTCTCCCGAAAGCTGGCCATACGTATTCCTTGGCCGCGGCGACCAGTTTGTCCAGGCCGGCCGGTGCGCGATTTACCGCTGACTGCTTCATTCCATCTGCCTCCTGCTTGAATATTCCGTTCTACGGGGATAGTCTATCAAGTTTAATATATAGAGGTTTGAATTTACAAATACATCACCGTGTATTCGCCACTACTTGTTCAGTTTCACGGTGAGAACCTTGTACAGGTCTGGAATGGCGCGCAACTGCTGGTAGCAGTCCTCGGTTATCGGGTCGTCCAGACAGACCACCATCATCGCACCGCCGCCACGGTGCACTCCCCGGCTGACCTGCATCTGGCTGATATTGATGTCCGCATTGCCGATGATGGTGCCTATTACTCCTATCATCCCCGGACGGTCCTTGTGTTCGGTGAATAACATATAGCTGCCCACCGGCTCTATCTCCAGCCAGTAGTCACCCATCCGGGTCAGGTGGGTCCGACCCCGTAGCGATGAACCGCTTACCAGTGTCTTGCCGGCGGTGGTGTTTACCTCCACCGTCAGCATATTGGCATAGTTTTCACAGGTGGACTCCTTTTGCTCGGTAACGCCCAGTCCACGGCTATCGGCGATGATATCGGCATTGACTATATTCACGCGCTCTTCCGTAAGGCCATTCAGCAGACCGGCCAGCACGGCGACTTTTATGGGGGTGGTATCTTCTCTGGCTATATCACCCTGGTAGCGAATGGTCAACGAGTTCGGATGCCCTTCCAGCAACTGGACAGCAATTTTGCCGATGGTTGCCCCGACCTGCATATACGGCCCCAGTATCGATATGGCTTCGGCAGGAATCATCGGTGCGTTTACCGGAGACTTGGGTGGTTGCCCCTTGAGCACGGCCACCACCTGTTCGGCAATATCAATGCTGGCGCTTGCCTCTGCTTCCAATGTTGAAGCGGCCAGGTGAGGGGTGGTGATTACCTTATCACTCTTAAGCAATATATTGTCCTGTGCCGGCTCCTTGCTGAAGACATCAATGGCAGCCCCGGCCAGTTTACCCTTCTCGAGCGCATCATAGAGCGCTTTCTCATCCAGGATACCACCCCGCGCGCAGTTGATGAGCATGGCGGCAGGTTTGACCAGCTTGAGTTCGCGGCGACCGATTAACCCCCTGGTGCTGGCGTTCAACGGCACATGCATGGTGATGAAATCGGCTGTTTTCAGCAGCGCTTCCAGCTCAACAAGCTGTACGCCCAGTCTTTCGGCCCGGCCTTCCGTGACCATGGGGTCATAGGCGATTACCTCCATGCGCAGCCCCTTGGCTATCTCCGCCACCTCGGTGCCCACGCGTCCCAGGCCAATGATGCCCAGCACTTTGTTGCGGACTTCGACACCTTTGAACTCTCGGCTCCACTTCCCGGTATGGAGCAGACCGTGTGCCTGCGGAATGCGGCGCACCAGAGCCAGCAGCATGGCAATGGTATGCTCGGCAGTGGAGACAATATTACCCTCCGGAGAATTGACCACGATGATACCGCGGTGGGTGGCGGCATCCACGTCAATGTTGTCCACTCCGACCCCCGCCCGGCCAATAACCTGCAGCCTGTCCGCAGCGGCGATAATATCGGCGGTAACCTTTGTCTGGCTGCGCACCACCAGGGCATCATAATCGCCGATTATTGACCGCAACTCCTTAGAGGCAATCCCCTTTTTAACGTCAACCTCGTGATGCTGCCGCAGGATATCAATGCCCTGTGCGTCTATTGAGTCGGTAACCAGAACCCTCATAAGTCGTCTCTTTCCCGTGATTTCAGCGGAATGGCGTTCCGCCAACAACATAATGCTACACGAATCATATCTTTATGTCAAAAGACCCCCTCAACTTTTCTGTTTTTGTAAACCTTGACAGTAGAGATAAGGTATGTTAATCTGCGTCATATAGCAGCAGGAGATACCCGCAAGGGAGCCGAAGGGGAAAGTGGCCAGGAGGCACGACTCAATGTCACGAAACTCTCAGGCAAAAGGACTGCAGTAAATAACACCTCTGGAGAGACCCTTATCCGGGGTCACCGAAGGGGCAACCCGTGACAGGTGGGTGATCTCTCAGGTAAAAGGACAGAGGGGCTAGTCTAAGAAATATGGATTAGCCCCTTTTTGTTTGGGGCAAATAGAAAAACAGTCCGGAGCCGTAGCACGAAAATGAACCCGAAAGAGTACCGGTATTCACAGGAGCACGAGTGGCTCTGCCCGGAGCCTCAGGGCAAGGCGAGAATAGGCATCACCCGCTATGCCCAGTCCCAGCTTGGCGACATTGTTTTCGTGGATTTGCCCAGGGCCGGCACTCAGGTGACGCAGTTTGAGAAGATGGGCGAGGTTGAAACGGTAAAGGCGGTGACCGACCTTTTTGCGCCAGCCAGTGGCAAAGTGCTGGAAAAAAATCAGGCCGTGCTTGATGACCCGGCAGTCGTGAACACAGACCCTTATGGCATCGGCTGGCTGATAAGAATTGAATTGAGTCAGCCCGCAGAGCTGGACGCACTCATGAGCAGCGAGCAATACCGAGAGTATGTCGCCGGGCTGTCTCAGGAAGCACCAGAATAAACGAGAGGTTATGCATTTTGATGCCTTCACCGTATATCCCAAACACTGACCGTGACCGCGCCGCCATGCTGCATGACATAGGCGCTGGCTCAATCGACGAACTTTTCCGGGATGTTCCGGCTAAGTTTCGTGATGTCCAATTCGACCTGCCGTCGCCCCTGACCGAACTGGAGCTTGTGGAAGAATTGCACCGGCTGTCGCACCGGAACGCCAGCCTGGATGAATACGCCTGTTTCCTGGGCGCTGGCTATTACCACCACTTCGTTCCCGGCGTTGTCGGCCATATCACCGGACGCAGCGAGTTTTATACCGCCTATACTCCCTACCAGGCGGAAGTCAGTCAGGGAATCCTGCAGGCGATATATGAATATCAGTCGCTGGTGTGCCAGTTGACCGGTATGGACATCAGCAACGCCGGCCTGTACGACGGTGCCTCGGCGGCCGCCGAGGCGGCCCTCATGGCCGGGCGCATTACCGGCAGAAAAGAGGTGGCCGTACTGTCGACGGTGAGTCCAGCATACCGCGAAGTCATTGGCACCTATAGCCGCGGTCAGGATATAACCGTTAATGAGCTAGGGCCAGATTTTAAAGAAATACCTGATAAATGTGCCTGCCTGGTCGCGCAGCAGCCCAATTTCTTCGGCTGTTTTGAAGACGTGGCGCGCTATGCCAGTCTCTCACACAATGCGGGCGCGCTGTTCATCGTCATTTTTGACCCGATTTCTCTGGGCCTCTTTCAACCGCCGGCAAGCTACGGTGCGGATATCGCCGTCGCCGAGGGCCAATCGCTGGGCAGCCCGCTGAACTTCGGCGGGCCGGGCCTGGGTATTTTCACCTGCCGCAGGGAGCATCTGCGCCAGATGCCGGGCAGGCTCGTTGGCCGCACCACCGATGTTGAAGGCCGACCCGGTTACGTGCTCACCCTGGCCACCCGTGAGCAGCATATACGGAGGGAGCGGGCGACCTCCAACATCTGCACCAATGAAGCCCTGGTGGCGCTCGCCGCCACGGTATATCTGGCGGCCATGGGGAAAAATGGGATGCGCCGGGTGGCCGAGCTCTGCTATCACAAGGCCCACTATGCTGCCAAAGCTATAAATAAAATTAAGGGCTATTCGCTTGCCTTCAAGCAGCCTTTCTTCAAGGAGTTTGTTATCCACTGCCCCATGCCACCCGAAAAGATAAACCGCATCCTGCTTGAAGAAAACATCATCGGCGGTCTTGATGTGAGCCACCTGTTGGACAATGGCATGCTGCTCTGCGTCACCGAGATGAACTCAAGGCAGGATATAGACCGCCTTGTTTCGGTTCTGAAAGCGCTATGAACCAGAATAAACATTATTTATTACCGGATATCAGCCAATCGGGCAAGGTCGGGTGCCGACTGCCCAAGCTGGACGTGCCCACAGCCGGACCTCTCCCTCAGGAATTTATGCGTCAGGAGCTGGCGCTTCCTGAGGTCAGCGAAGCCGAGCTGGTAAGGTACTTCACCTTCCTGAGCAGACGAAACTACGGCGTGGATACCGGATTTTACCCTCTTGGCAGCTGTACCATGAAGTACAACCCGAAATGGCATGAGGACATAGCTCGATTTTCCGGATTTAAATCGATTCATCCCTGCCAGCCGGCGGATACAGTGTCGGGTGCTTTACAGCTTATGTTCGAGCTTCAGGAGTTGCTGGCCGAAATCACCGGGATGGATGCCACCGGTCTGGCACCGATGGCCGGCGCTCAGGGGGAGCTGGCCGGCCTGCTGATGGCCAGAGCCTATCACCAATCACGCGGCGAAAATCAGCGACGCAAAATACTGGTTCCGGACTCGGCTCATGGCACCAACCCGGCCACCGCGTCGATGTGCGGCTTTGAGGTGAATATACTGCCATCGGACGACGACGGCAACCTTGATTTGACATCGCTGGACAATATGATGAATGAAGGTGTTGCGGCATTGACGCTGACCATGCCCACCACCCTCGGCCTCTTCGACCCCCATATTGCCCAGATAAGCAACATTGTCCATGAAAGAGGCGGACTGCTCATCGGCGACGGCGCCAACCTGAACTCCCTGCTGGGGAAGGTGAAATTCGGCGACCTCGGCTTTGACTGCGTCCAGCTAAACCTGCACAAGACATTCAGCACGCCACATGGCGGCGGCGGCCCCGGTTCAGGCCCGGTCTGCGTGAAGTCAAACCTGACCGAATTCCTGCCGGCGCCCGTCGTTGCCAGAAGAAAAAAGGGCTACTATTTTGACACCCCCTCCAAGTCAATCGGTCGACCGGGCGCCGCTTACGGGAACTTCGGTGTTATGGTCAGGGCATATGCCTACATTCGCTCCCTCGGCGCTGAAGGCTTAAAAGAGGTCAGCGAAAACGCGGTTCTCAACGCCAACTATCTGAAAGAAAAATTGAAGCCCTGCTACCACCTGCCCTATGACCGGACCTGCATGCATGAGGTGGTTTTATCGGGTGCAAAGCAGAAGGCAAAGGGAGTAACCACTCTGGACATCGCCAAGCGTCTCCTCGACTACGGCTTTCACCCGCCTACCATATATTTTCCCCAGGTGGTTGAGGAGGCCATCATGATTGAGCCTACGGAAACGGAGAGCAAGAAGACGCTCGATGCTTTCATCGAAGCCATGGCGGAAATCGCTACTGAAGTTGAAAAAAGTCCGGAATTATTACATACAGCGCCGCACAGCACTCCGGTCAGAAGGCTGGACGAGGTCGGCGCCGCCCGAAAACCGGACCTGCGCTGGAAAATGAGATGATAGAGTCAGCAAATATCTGCCCACCCTTCCGTAAAACGTTCCTGGTAGATTATCTCGGCGTGGTGCCATATGAAGTTGCCCTGAAGGAGCAGGAGAGGCTGAGGCAGCTAAGGGCGGAGGAACGGATTCCCGATGCTGTCCTGCTGCTGCAACACCCGCACGTCTATACTGTGGGGCGTTTCCGTGGCGAAGAGGATATTCTGGTCCCACCGGAAGAGATACCAATCTTTCACACCAACCGCGGCGGCAGCATCACCTATCACGGGCCGGGGCAGCTGGTCGGCTATCCGGTTCTCGACCTCAAAGCCAACGGACTCGGCGTCCGCGAATACATCTGGAAGCTGGAAGAAGTCATCATAAAACTTCTTGGTGGTTTCGCCATTGAGGCACAGCGCAGTACTAAATATCCGGGCGGCGTCTGGGCCGGCGAACGTAAAATCTGCTCCATAGGCATTAACGTCAGCCGACACATCACCACGCACGGTTTTGCCCTCAACGTTAACAATGACTTAAAGTATTTTACGAATATCAGGCCCTGCGGCATGCCAGGGGCAATGACCTCAATGTCAGAGCTTCTCGGCCATATGCTGCCATTGGATATGGTGGTAAGTGAATGGATAAACTGGTTCTCGAAAATATTTGCCCTGAAGCCCGATACGAGCCGGGCGCTGCCGGTTGAGGAGACGGTAATTGCCTAGACTGCTTCTGGCGAGGCACGGCAACACCACCGGCAACAGCGCGGAAAGGTTCTGGGGCCAGACCGACGTTGAACTGAGCGCCGACGGTAAATCGCAGGCCAAACGACTTGCTGACCGCCTTGCCGGGGAAAAAATCGATGCCATTTACTCCAGCGAGCTGCGCCGGGCTAAAGCCACCGCTGAAATTATTGCTTCCCGCCACCGGATGGAGGTCATCACCTGCCCCGAGCTGCTCGAAATCAATTTCGGCAAGGTGGAGGGACTGACCTTTGCTGAAATCGGCCAGCGCTATCCGGAGCTGGTCAGTGCCTGGCCAACCCGGGACTCCTCATTCTGCTTTCCAGAAGGAGAAAGCATCGGTGACCTGGACCAGCGGGTCAGCAAATTCCCCGGCCGACTGGCAGCGCATGATATTAAGGATACGGTCCTGGTGGTCGCCCACAGCGGAGTGCTGCGCCTTCTTATCTGCCACCTTTTGCAGATAGACATATGGCACTGGCGACAGTTCCGCACCGATTTAGCCTCGCTCAGCATCGTAGAGACCAATTCGCAGGTTGCTATACTTCACTTATTGAATGATATCTCTCACTTACGCTAGGTTAAAGCTTCTTTTCGTCTTTAAACACGTTCACGGCTGTGATATACTTTATATAAAGTAGCTGTCCCCTCTGGAGTTTTATGGCTGACCCCGAAAAAGCACAAAAGAGAATCGCCGAGCTAAGAGCCGAGATAAACCATCACAACTACCGTTATTACGTGCTAGACAGCCCTGAAATCAGCGATGCTGAATATGACGCGCTGATGCGGGAGCTGCAGCAGCTGGAGGCGCAGTACCCCCGGTTCCTGACCCCGGATTCCCCCACTCAACGGGTGGGTGCCGAACCCCTGGAGGCTTTCGGTGTGGTGGAGCATCCCGTACCACTGCTGTCGCTCGGCAACGCCTTTTCCAGCGATGAGCTGCTCGCCTGGCATAGTCGTATTTCAAAAATGCTCGGCCACGCCCGTTTTGACTTTGTCGGCGAGCACAAGATAGACGGACTGGCCGTTGCCCTGACCTATGCGAATGGCCAGTTTGCCACCGGCGCCACCCGCGGCGACGGCCTGCGTGGGGAAGATATCACACAGAACATCAGGAC
>CAZQWO010000022.1:0-16864 GCA_964597015.1 uncultured Dehalococcoidaceae bacterium | reverse complement strand
GATTCAAAGCCAGGCTGGGCAAGGCAGGCAGTTACGTGCCCTGCTATCCGTTCCCGGAGGACGCCATCTCAGCGCTGGCCAAGGCTGTCGAATACCGTGAGCTGAAGGAAAAGCCAAGGGGCGCCGTGCCCCGCATAAAGGGAATCAAGCGAGAAAGAGCGCGCCGCCTTGTCGAAAAGGCGATGGGCCAGAACAAGCAGAGGCCGTTCTGGCTGCCTGCAGAGCAGATAGTGGACCTGCTTAACTGTTACGGCATACGTATCGTCGAGACATCCGTGGCTGGAAGTGCTGATGAAGCAGCAACTCTGGCAGCAAAGGCGGGCTTCCCGGTGGTGGTCAAATTAAACTCGTCCACCATCACACATAAGACCGACGTCGGTGGTGTGGTGCTGGACCTCAATTCGAAAGATGAGGTGAAAGAGTCGTTCAAAGCCATAAGGGATAAGCTGGCGGCTATCGGGCGTGAATCAGAAATGGAAGGTGTCGCCATCCAGCGCATGGTACCGGGTGGCGTGGAAATCATTGCCGGTGTCACGCAGGACCCGACGTTCGGGCCGCTCATTATGTTCGGTCTGGGCGGCATACAGGCTGAGTTGCTGAAGGACATTGTGCTCCGCCTGCACCCGCTTACCGAGCTTGATGCCAGCGAGATGGTCAGCTCAATCAAGATGGCCAGGCTGTTCGAGGGTTTCCGGGGGTCGCCGCCCAGCGATATTCAGGCAGCACAGGACTTGCTTCTCCGGCTATCGGCCATGGTTGAGGATATCCCCCAGATTGCAGAGCTCGACTTCAATCCGGTGAAAGTGATGGCGCGGGGGGAGGGGTACTGGGTGGTGGATGCCAGAATCAGCCTGAAGTAAGGATAGCCTTTTCATTTGCTGTTCGCTGTGCAATTTGATATAAATAGTAAGCATGGTAAAGGGAATAAAAATGATTAAGTGGCTGCTGATAATCCTGTTACCCGTAATGGCAATCGGACTCCTTGCTGGCTGCGGTGAGAAGGAAAAAGAGGCGTCAAAGTACGGCTTTCTGCCGGTGGAGAAAATCGAAGTTAAGGTAAACGGGGAATTTACCATCGCCCGGCAGTTTGATCTGAACTCTGGATACATATGGCGGGAAAAATACGATGAATCAATGCTTGAGCTGTTGGATAATAAGATTGATACCGAGACCAAGGAAGATGGCACCATAATTCTGTATCAGGTCTTTCGGTTTAAGGCCAAGAAGAAAGGCCAGACGCAGATGTTCCTGGCGCAGGTAAGGGCACAGATAGGGGGCGATGAGGTCCGTGACCAGGAAATTTTCGATGTTTACATAAAGTAGCAGGCATTACCGGGCCCGGGAAGGTTAACCCAGCTTTTTTGAAACCAGTTTCACCACGTCCACTGGATACATAGCAACATCAACGCCGGCTTTTTGAAAAGCGCTTATCTTGCTTCTGGTGGTACCCATTTCACCCTGCACGATGGCTCCAGTATGGCCCATCCGTTTCCCTTCCGGCACGCTGTGGCCGGCTACGTAGGCCACCACCGTCTTTTTCATATGGTCGGTGATGAACCGGGCGGCATTTTCTTCCTGTGTGCCGCCCACCTCGCCGACAGTAATAACCAGGTCTGTGCCCGGGTCAGCATCAAAGAGACGGAGCAGTTCGGACAGGCTGGTGAACGGCGCCGGGTCGGCGCCCATACCAACGGCCGTGCTCTGGCCCAGACCGGCGGCGGCGAGGTCGACGCAGATTTCATAGGCAAGCGTCCCGCTCCTCGAAATGACGCCGATGCGGCCGGGCTGGAACATGTTTCCGGGCATAATGCCCATCTTGGCTTCTCCCGGAGTGATAATGCCCGGACTGGTCGGGCCCAGAAGCAGCGTGCCGCGCTTCGCCGCACGGGCTTTAATCTCCATGGCGTCATGTACCGGAACGTGCTCGGTAACCACCACAATAAGACTGACGCCGGCATCGATGGTCTCCAGGGCGGCATCCCTGACTGCTGCCGGTGGCACAAAGAAGACCGAAGCCTCTGCGCCGCGTTCGGCAACGGCCTGGGCCACGCTGTTATAGACCGGCACTCCCTCCACCTCTTCCCCTCCCTTGCCCGGTGTTACACCGGCCACGATATTCGTCCCGTACTCCAGCATCCATTTCGTCTGCGCCTGGCCCACCCTACCGGTGATGCCCTGCACCAGCACTCTGGTCTCGCCGTTTAGCAGGATACTCATCTTGTTTTTTCCAGTCTCCGGAAGAGATGTTCCATACACTTCTCCGTGGCCACGTCGGTGACTACCTCAACCCCGCCCTCTCTCAGTGTCTGCCGGGTCTCCTCCTGGCGGTTGCCCATAACCCTGGCAAAAATGGGAATATCTGGCGGGTGCTCCTTGAGGAAGCGGACGATTCCCTGGGCCCCTTCGTGGATGGGGTTGATGCCGCCGAGGAGATTGATGAAAACGGCTTTCAAGCCCTTCTTCTGCAGGACCAGTTCCATGACCCGGTAGAGGAGTTCTTCGGAGATGCCGCCTCCCGTTTCCAGGAAGTTGGCCGGCCGGTAACGCTGGCCGACTATATCCATGGTTGCCATGCCCAGTCCCGCCCCGGTGGAGATGATGCCGACCTCGCCATCCAGTTCCACGTAGGTTACTCCTATCTGGCGGCCCTTTTTCTCCAGGGGGCTGGCAACGCGGTCCTCGGCCGATATTTTCAGTTCCGGGTGGCGGAACAGGGCGGAATCGTCAATATCCATCTTGGCATCAAGCGCCAGATAGTCGCCCTTGGCGGTATATACCAGAGGATTTATTTCGGCTATGGTGGCGTCATATTTACGAAAGGCATTGTAGAGCTTGTGGAGAATGGCGGCTATGCGGGATGATTCAGCGTCATCAAGCCCGGCCTTTCGTGTCATTTTTTCCGCCTCGGACATGCTCAGACCAGACAGAATGGGTACCTGATTGGAAACAATTGTTTCCGGGTGAGTCCTGGCCGTCTCTTCGATGGCAACGCCGCCGGCGGTGCTCATGATAACTATCGGGCTGCCGGCAACACCATCTATGGTCACCCCCAGGTAGAACTCCCGGGTCGCGTCCGCCTTTTTCACCACCATTATTTTATCTACCGGCAGCCCTTTAATGGCAGATTTCAATATCTGTCCGGCGATTTCCTCTGTCTGCTGTGGGGAGTCGGCGGTCTGAACTCCACCAGCCAGCCCGCGACCGCCGGTCAGGACCTGCGCCTTGACCACGACGGGGAACCCGATTTTCTCGGCGGCCTTACGCGCTTCCCCGGGGCTATCAACGACCACGAAATCGGGGACGGGTATACCCTCTTGTCGAAAAAGGTCGGCGGCTTCAAACTCGTAAAGTCTCATATATAATTATTTGGAGAAGGCAGATACTGGCATTAAACCAGGCTAAGTGGGTATTTCCCGTACTCTTTTATGGACCGTATCATCTCCGCATAGTTGGCTGGACTAACAGCGCCGTGAATCGAGTTGCCCGACATGCAGATGTAGCCTCCCCCCTTGCCTGCCCTGCGGATACAGTCCTTGACGACTCCGCGGACCTCTTCTTTGCTTCCCCAGCTGAGGAGGTTGCCGCAGTCAACATTCCCCATAATGCATAGTTTATCGCCGTACTTTTCCTTTGCCTCTCCGATGTCCATGCCGGCTACGGGGTCGATAGGATGAATGCCATCAAAGCCGGCTTCCACGATGAGGTCCATGAGGGCCCAGATATTGCCGTCGGTGTGCTTGAGACAGGGCATCCCCCGGCTGTGACAGTAGTCAACTATCTCTTTAAGCGCGGGAAAGATGAACCGGCTCTGGTGTTTCAGCGCCACCATTGGCCCGTTGGTGAAAGCAATGTCCGCGGTCTCCAGAATGATATCAACGCCGGCATCAATCAGGTTCTTTACCAGGCGACCGTAGTAGTCGCGCAGCAGCTGGTCCAGGCTGTCCACAAACTCGGGGTCTCTTATCATATCCTTGAAAAGGTCATCCTGACCACGCAGGCTATCCCGCATGGTGGCAAAAGGCCTTACGGTGGCGATGATTGCCCTCTTGCCCTTGAAGCGTTTTATCGCTTCCCTTATTCGTTTGAACCTCTCCGGCCGGCCAGGGTCAGGCAGTTTATATTTCTTGAGGTCATCTTTGGACTTTATGGCTGGCTCCAGGAGCATGGGGATACCGGAGGACACCCCTGAGTACCGCTTGATGGCGCCCCACTGGTCGCGGACGATGCGTTTGGCTTCATCCAGCACTTCGTAGCTGTCTGTTCGTGTCTCATGGTAGCAGGCGGCGTCTAAATCCATGTATTCAACGAAGTCCTCATAGGAAGCGCCGGGCTTCAGGGCTTCAATGACCCGCTCGTCAATGTCTATTTCGAACGTAGGAACCACATCCGGTTCCTGTCGGCGGATAGCCTTCATTAGGCGCTCTAAACTGGTAAGCGTCTGCATCTTCATTAACCCCCATTATTTATTTCAGAAGTTCCTTGGCTTTCACCACTGCTTCCACGGCGTCACGGGCGTAAGCATCAGCCCCGATCTTTTCGGCGAAGGACTGGTTCAACGGTACGCCGCCGACCATGACCTTGACTCTTTCTCTAAGGCCGGCTTCCTTGAGGGTATTTATCGTTTCTGGCATCTTGGGCATGGTAAAGGTCAGCAGGGAAGACAGGCCGAGAATATCATAGCTGCCCTTTTTGATTTCCTCGCAGAAACGCTGCGGGGGAACGTCTGTGCCGAGGTCGGTAACCTCCCAGCCGTTTCCCTCAAGCATAAGGATGACGATGTTTTTACCGATATCATGAAGGTCGCCCTCAACCGTGCCAATGACATACCTTCCGGCGTAAGCTGCCCCCGTGCTGGCAAGCTCGGGTCGCAGCAGCGCTATTGAAGCTTTCATGGCATCGCCGGCCATAAGCAGCTCGGGCAGGAAAATCTGGCCGTCTTCAAAGTCTTTGCCCACCCGGTTCATAGCCGGCAACAGCCCTTTGTCCAGCACCTCTTTGGCTGGTACCTGTGCCGCCAGCGCTTTTTGCGTGAGCTCGGTTGCCTGGGCAACCTGTCCATCGACAACACTGTTGGTAAGTTCATCGAGATTAAACATGGTCATGCATTTCACCCCCAATAGTTTTATAATACTGGCGCATTTGATATTGTAGCACAGTGCGCCCGGAAAGTCGGCCTGGCTTCAACTCAAGCCCAGCAACGCCAGCGTATCCCGATTGATTATCTGCTCCAGAAGTTCACGGGGAACCTCCGGGAGGTGATGTTTTTTAATGAAGTCATCCAGTCGGCGCAGTCCATCAATCGTTTCCTGCGGCATAGCTATCGGGTAGTCGGAGCCCAGAAGCAGCTTGTCCATCACCGCCCATTCGTAGGCCAGGCGCAGGCCGTTATAGAATGACAGGGGTCGATAGAACCGACCTGAGACATCGGCGAAGACATGCGGGTGCTTCCGTATCACCACCAGACAGTCTGCTTCCCAGGGGTGCCCGATGTGCGCCATGACGATGCGCAGTTCGGGAAAGCGTATGGCGACCTCGTCCATCACCAGCGGGTGGGCGTATCGGAGAGGTGCATCGCGTATCGGCGAAGTACCCTGATGAAACAGTATGGGCAGGTTGAATTCCTGGGCTTTGGTGTAAACGCGGAGCGCATTTTCCCCCAGAGGGTCGAAATTCTGATAGTTCGGGCCCAGCTTGAGGCCGCGCAGCTTGAGGTCGTGGTAAGCTCGCTCCATTTCATCGAGCGCGTCCGGCGCCTCCGGCCACACCGTCATGAAGCCGATGACTTTCTCCGGGGCTGCTGCCACCAGTGCGGCCGTGGCATCGTTGGCCTTCCTGGCGTCTTTCTCCCCGATGACGGCGGGACGGTCCGGGGGCATGGCGATGCCGAAAGAGATGACCCTGTCCACCGGCTCCATGGCCTTGAAGAAATCGCGGTGGGTGGTGGTGATTCGGATAGGCCTGTCCGCCCGCATCTTGGTGTCCACGATTTCCTCTCCCGGCGGTACTTCTGACACATGGGTGGGCACGTGGGTATGCACATCAACTATCATGGCTGCCTCTCCTGTCTATGTAATCTGGCGGCGGTTTGCCTTGTGCAACATTTTATCATTGATGACAATGATATGCATAATTACGAAGCTGTCTGAAGGTATCGGCGTTGATAGCATCATTGCAAATATCGTTTTACAGCGTTATTATTAGTTGCGGAAAATCCTGGCGATATGGGAGTGACAGACTGCATGGCAGAAATAAAAGACAGGAAAGAGGAATTCAAGACAACGGTTGATGGCACGCTGGTAGACCGGGTATATACTCAGGATGATATACCGGTAAATGAAATTGACACCAGGCCCCCGGGAGAGTATCCCTTCACCCGGAATATAATGCCCACCGGTTATCGTACCAGGCTGTGGACGATGCGCCAGTATGCCGGTTTTGCCACCGTGGAGGAAACAAACAAGCGTTATAAATATCTATATAAGCAGGGACAGACCGGTTTCAGCGTCGCTTTCCATCTGCCAACCCAGATGGGCTATGATTCGGACCACCCCCTGGCGCTCCCCGAGGTCGGCCGGGTGGGCGTGGCCATTGATTCGCTGCAGGATATGGAGGACCTCTGGGACGGAATCCCGCTGGGCGAGGTGAGCACCTCGATGACCATCAACGCTACCGCCGCCATTATACTGGCGATGTACATCGCGGCTGCCGAAAAACAGGGTGCCAGGCAAAAACAGCTCATGGGCACCGTGCAGAACGACCTGCTGAAAGAATATGTGGCCCGGAATACGTATATATTTGCTCCCGAGCCTTCAATGCGACTGACCACGGATATCTGCAGCTACTGTGCGCAGCACATGCCGAAATGGAACTCCATCAGCATTAGCGGCTACCATATGCGTGAGGCCGGGGCGACCGCCATTCAGGAGGCCGCCTTTTCTTTATCTAACGGGATTGCTTATGTGCAGGCGATGATTGACCGGGGAATGGATGTTGACTCTTTTGCCCCGCGCTTTTCTTTCTTTTTCGCCGCCTTTAGCAATCTCTTTGAAGAGGTGGCCAAGTTCCGGGCGTTGCGCCGAGTCTGGGCAAGGATAATGAAGGAGAGGTTCCATGCTCAGAACGAGCGGTCTATGATGCTCAAGTTCCACGTTCAGACCGGCGGCTGCACCCTTGCCGAGCAGCAGCCGCTCAACAATGTGGTCAGGGTAGCCATACAGGCACTGGCGGCGGTTCTGGGCAGCTGCCAGTCGTTGCATACCAACTCTTATGATGAGGCACTGGCCCTGCCCAGCGAGGAAGCGGTGCAGCTGGCCCTGCGTACGCAGCAGATAATTGCCTACGAGAGCGGTGTCGCCGACACCGTCGACCCGATGGGCGGCTCGTACTACATGGAATGGCTGACCAGTCGCATTGAGGCCGGCATACAGGAATACATCGACACCATCGACAAGATGGGCGGAGCGCTGGAAGCGATTAAGAGAGGCTATATTCAGAGAGAGATAAGGCGGTCGGCTTACAACCATCAAAAGGCAGTGGATGCCGGCGAGCAGGTCGTGGTTGGCGTCAACAAATATACCTCGGATGAGTCGCTGGACCTGGAGCTGCTTGAGATTGATGAGGGCGTGGCCAGGAAGCAGCTCGAGCGATTGAAGCGACTGAAAAGCAGGCGCGATAACGGCCAGGTACGCCGGATTCTGGATAAGGTGCGCCAGACAGCCAGCGGCGAGGAGAACATCATGCCGGTTCTCGTTGAGGCGGTTAAGCTCTATGCCACCGTTGGTGAGATATCCGACGCATTAAGAGAGGTCTTTGGTGAGTACAAGGAACCAAGCGTGCTGTAAGGCACATCTTTTATCTTCGGGGAGTATTAAATGGTGAATAAAAAGATACGGGTACTGATAGCCAAACCGGGACTTGACGGACACGACCGCGGCGCCATCGCCGTGGCGCAGGGACTGCGTGACGCTGGCATGGAGGTCATCTATCTGGGGCTGCGTTTAACTCCGGAACAGATTGCGGAGGCGGCGGTACAGGAAGACGTTGACGTTATCGGCCTGAGCTGTCTCTCCGGCGGTCATCTGCGCCTCTTCTCGCAAACGATAGACAGCCTTCGAAAGAGAAGCAGTAAAGAGGTCATATTTATCGGCGGCGGTATCATTCCCAAGAAAGATATTCCGGCGCTGAAGAAAGCTGGCATAACGGGGACTTTCGGTCCGGGGACACCAATCAAGGAAATTGTCGGCTTTATCGGAACCGAACTGGAGAAGATAGGCGATGATAAAAAAGATTAACCATATCGGTATTGCCGTTAACAGCATTGACCAGGCGCTGAAGCTCTATACCGGGGTGCTGGGCTTGAGCCTAAAAGACATTGAGGTGGTTGAGGAACAGCGGACCAGGACGGCCATCCTCCCGGTGGGTGAAAGCAATATTGAGCTGCTTGAGCCAACCGACGCCGAAGGCCCGATTGCCCGATACCTTGAAAAATTCGGAGAAGGGATGCACCATCTGGCGCTGGAGGTGTCTGACGTTGAGGACGCGCTGAACAGAGTATCGCAGAGCGGCATACCGTTGATTGATGAGACACCGCGGCAGGGTGTTGAGAAAACGCGCATCGCTTTCCTGCATCCCAAGGGCACCGGCCGGGTGCTGCTTGAGCTTGTCCAGAGCTGATGAGAAAAACAATTCTTTGGCTCATTACCCTGGTTCTTGTGTCGACTTTAATTATCCCTTCCTGCCAGCCAGGTACGCCCGTTGGCCAGGAGCAGAGGCTGCAGCTGATAGAGGAAATAAAAGAGTTTGAAAAGGAACTCGGTTTTGCTGAGACAGAGAATTTCAAGACGTACTCTCCGGAAACAGAAGCGTATCACTATCTGTTTTTTACGCCCAGCACGCAGCTGCCATACTCGCTCGATGACCCCGCTCTCGTCGCGGCCATCGGCACGCGGGACAGCGTATCTCTTGACTACCAGAAGTACGACGCCTTTTTTTACTCCATTCCCTCCGTGGCTGGAGAGGGCACACCTGTAACCGAATCTTTGATGCAGGCACCGCTTGACCGCTTCATGCAGATCATTTTTCATGAAGACTGGCATGAGCAGGTAGACCTGCCTCTCGGATTGGAAGAGCCCTCCGCGGAAATAATCGGCTATACTGCCGCCATGCTCTTCTGCAGGAAAAAATACGGTCAGGATTCGCAGGTATATAGAACCCTGGAAAAACAGCTCGATAACAAGCTCAGGGAAAGCCAGGTCTACGGGGAATATTACGATAAACTCAACGCCCTCTACGCGCAATATCATGAAGGCAAATTTTCCGAGCTGGATACGTTGATAAGAAAAGCCCGATTGCTGGAAAGCATGGGCAACGAGCTTCATAGAATCTGGGGCGGCAGGCCGGACCAGTTGAACAATGCTTTCATCGCTTTTCAGATGACCTATTTGCGGCACTTGCCGTTGATGCATGGGGTCCTGGAGGCAGCCGATTCTGACCTTATCAAAACGATACAGTTATTTCTGGCCATGCCGGAACAGGGAACGGCCTCCGGTTCACTGGAGCAGGTAAAAGGTATAGAAGCCAGCGTTGTCGATTATTTGTCCAGTAAACTCTAGAAAACCTATGATTTCTATCGTTATACATCCGTCTTACTGTTTATCCACCGTAATGCGGTGATAAATCGCTATCCTCCCGTTTTCCATTTAAAAGATAATAGTGTAATATGTCTAGGATTTTTTGTCTTAAAGGGGGAATTAATGGAGCCGGAAAACAAGGTGCAGTGGGTCTATTCATCACAAAGTAACGAGGAACTGGAAGAGCGTTATGACCAGTGGGCGGGAGATTACGAAGCGGACCTGGAGCGTGATCACACCTGGCTGGGACCGGAGGTCGCCGCCGAGTTTTTTGCCAAATACGTGCCTAAAGAGGCCAGTATACTGGATGCCGGGGCGGGGACCGGGCTGGTGGGCGTTGTCCTTGCGAAGAAGGGTTATCGAGATATGGTGGCGATGGACCTTTCCAAAGGTATGCTTGAGGAAGCCCGTAATAAAAACGTTTACCGTGAATTTCACCAGATGGTGATGGGAGAAACGCTGGGCTTCCCAACTGATTCCTTTAACGCTGTCATAAGCATCGGAGTGATGACGGTGGGGCATGCGCCGGCCAGTTCTCTTGATGAGTTAATCCGGGTGACAAAGCCTGGCGGCTACATTGTGTTTTCCCTGCGCCCTGACGTCTACGAGGGCAGTGGCTTCAAGGAAAAGATGACCGGGCTGGAAAATGATGGCAAATGGGAGCTCGTCGAGGTAAGCGAGAAAAAGCAGGTGCTGCCCAAGGGTGAACCCGATGTCTTTCATCAGATATGGGTATACAGGGTCATTTAACAGGTAATTAGCCGATAAAACGCATTACTTCTAATGAGCCGGTGAAATCTAAAATTTCCTGTAACGCCTTTTCCATTAGAGGTTCAGCACTTCGGACAGTTTTAAAAGGTCGAGGTCCAGCGGTTTCTTGGTGGCAACGACTTTTGCCAGTGGCGTGGCAGTAATCCGGTTCTTGTTCAGGCCAGCCAGCACGCCGGACTTGCCCTGAGCCAGGTATTCGGTGGCCGCAGCACCGAGGCGGGTCGCCAGCAGCCGGTCGAAAGCGCCGGGAGTGCCGCCGCGCTGCACATGACCCAGGGTGGTGATTCTCAGGTCAAACCCCGTGTCTTCATGGTGCTTGACGAAATACTGGTCCAGGCCGCGGGCGTTGTATTTGGCGCCTTCGGCCACGACGATGAGGGCGTGGGCTTTGCCTCGCTCATAGGCCTTGCGGATGGCGTTGACTACCTCTTCAGCGTCTGTTTCAAACTCGGGGATGACGATGTACTCCGCGCCGCCGGCGATGCCTGTCATCAGGGCCAGGTAGCCGCAGTCGCGACCCATAACTTCCACAATGAAGGCGCGGTGGTGCGAGGAAGCGGTCACCTTGAGCTGGTCTATTGCCACCAGCGCCACATCAAGGGCGGTGTCAACGCCTATCGTTATTTCGGAGCCATAAAGGTCGTTGTCTATCGTGGAAGCTACGCCAACCGCCGGGAAACCCATCTGGGAAAGCTCGTAAGCACCGGTCTGTGAGCCATTGCCACCGATGACCACGAGTGCCTCAATAGCATGTTCTTCAAGGACGTGCAGTGCTTTCTGACGCCCTTCCTGTGTTTTAAATTCGGGACAGCGGGAACTGCCGAGCACAGTGCCGCCCTGCTGGATAATACCGCTCACATCACGGGCTCCCATCGGGAATATAATGTCGTTGTAGAGACCGGCGTAGCCGTTACGGATGCCCATGACCTCCCAGCCTCTGCTGAGCCCGGTACGCACCACGGCACGGATAGCAGCGTTCATGCCGGGGGCATCACCGCCGCTGGTTAAGACGCCAATCCGCTTCATGTCTCCTCCTTAAGCTGCTGGCACAGCGTGAAGTCCGTCCTTTAAGTTTAGGTAAAAGCCCGCGGTTTTGCAATACACTTATCGAGTTCGCCCGTATTCTCTCCGTTTGCTAGATGTGGAGGTGCGTGTGTATAATTGTTTCTCAGGTAATGAGGAGAAGTTGATGCGTGTTAAACTCCTGTTCCTGGTCTTCGTGCTGATTTTGACCCCGGGTCTTGGCGCCTGCGGTTCCTCCGAGGTAGTTTTCCCCGATGCGAATCTTGATACCGCAATAAGGGAGGCCATTGGCAAACCGGATGGCGCAATATATACTTCTGACCTCAAAAAACTTGTTGCCTTCAGCGCTACCAATAGAGAAATCACCGATATCACCGGGCTGGAACAGTGCCCGAACCTCAAACACCTTGTTCTCTGGAACAACCGGATAAGCGATATTACGTCGCTGGCCTCGCTGACCGAACTAGAGAAGCTTTATATCGGGCAAAACCGCATCAGCGATATCTCATCGCTCGCCTCTCTCACCCGGCTCACCGAGCTCAATCTGGGGATTAACCAGATTCGTGATATATCACCGCTATCGTCGCTGACCAGACTTATCTGGCTGGATATCTGGAACAATCAGGTAACTGATGTAACCCCCCTCGCTTCTCTCACTGTCCTCAATGTGCTCTACCT
Organism: uncultured Dehalococcoidaceae bacterium; assembly: GCA_964597015.1. Classification (GTDB taxonomy): domain Bacteria; phylum Chloroflexota; class Dehalococcoidia; order Dehalococcoidales; family RBG-16-60-22; genus E44-bin89. The sequence continues at coordinate 4,763 of CAZQWO010000022.1, read as the reverse complement.
CAGCACTAACCAGATTCGTGACATATCACCGCTGGCACCGCTTACCGGCCTCACCAAGCTCCATCTGAGCCACAATGAAATAAGCGACATCTCAGTCGTGAGCTCTTACGCGCAGATGAGTTTCTTGCATCTAGATGACAATAAAATAACCGATGTCTTATCGTTGGCCGGCCTCTCGAACCTGGAAGAACTCTGGTTGCAGGACAATGAGATAAGCGATATATCGCCTCTCGTGGAAAATTTGGGACTGGCGGCGGGAGATGAAGTCCGTCTGGAGAATAACCCGCTGGACGAAAAATCGGTCAACGACTTTATTCCTCAGCTTCAGGAAAGGGGAGTGGAGGTAATCTGGTAATAGCCTAAAGCAGGCCCAGCAGCGCCTCAAGTCTGGTATCGTATTTCCACACCGCGAAATTCTCCAGGCCAAGCTGCTCGCTGATGGTCAGCTTGCCCGAGGCAACGGCCACCACTTCATCGCGTATCCGCTCGCCCACGCTCTCGATAGATTCCGTACCTGCCATGATGGTGCTGGCATTTATGTCCATATCTTCCTCCATTTTGGCCCAGGTCTCCGGGTTTCCGGTTACCCTTACCACCGGGCAGATGCTGTGTCCGAAGACACCACCCCGGCCGGTGGCGAAAACAATGATATTCGCTCCAGCTGCCGCCATGTAGGTAATCGCCGGAATTTCCTCGTGGGTGCCTTCCTGGAGGTAAAAGCCGCCACTCCGGGGCACCGTTTCCAGGAAGCCCTTCCGGTTTTTTAGCACCCCCTGTATCGGTCTGTGGCCGCCCTTGTGAATCGCGCCCAGCGCTTTTTCTTCCAGAGTGGTCAGCCCACCGTCGATATTTCCCCGGCACATGAAGTCTATGCCCGCGCCGGGGATAGTCCAGCGCTTTTCCTCGTCGCTTATCCAGGTCAAGACCTGTTTTTTCACCGATTCATTTGCGGCGCGGCTGGCTAGGAATTCCTCGGCGCCGATGGCCTCAATTGGCTCTATCATTACCACTGAGGCGCCGGCGTCAACCAGCATATCCGCCATGGCGCCTATGGCCGGGTTGGCGGCAATGCCGCTGGTCGTATCAGAGCCGCCGCACTTCAACCCGATGGCCAGTCGGCTCACGTCCAGAGTCTCTTTTTTCTGCTTCTGTGCCTCAGCTGCCATTTCCTGTACTATCTCGCGTCCACGGGCAACGGTCTTACGGGTGCTGCCAATCTCCTGGATGCGCACCATTGCCACCGGTTTACCGGTCTTTTCTATCTCCGCCATCATCGGCGCCGCTTCAATGCCTTCGCAGCCCATGGAGACGAGCAGCGTGGCGAAGATATTCGGATTCTTGGCCACCCCGACGAGAGTCGTGGCGGTCTCGATGGCAATGCATCCCTGATGCTGGGTAACGGAGACGACGCCGTCCAGGCCGTGAGCAATCATCCGCGCTGCCGGTTCGGCACAGTCAGATGTCGCCACGACGAGGACCCGGTTGCGCACACCGGCACGACCATCCGCTCTGACAAATCCCTGGAACTCCATTTTTCTACCCCCCTCCGGATTAATGTTATTTGTAGCCCAGCATGTGCTCGGTCAGGGGCATCCGATTGCTCTCGACGTTATGAATATGAACGTACTGGCCCGTCGCGATGTCCTTTGAAGCCTTACCGATAACAGCCCCGTATTTTTTGATTTCACCGCCCGACTTGATATCCATGAGCGCAATCTTATGTCCCAGCGGCAGCGAGTCTCTGGCTTTGATGCGCTGCGTAATTTCCTGCTTCGTGGAAAGTATGGCCACTTCCTCTCCAGCCGTGATAGCGCTGATGGCAGTGGCGACATTATCTCTGGCGTCCATCATTATTGCTTTCTTCATTGCTTTACCTCAATTCAAAGAGACATGCTTTCTGAGCAGTTCAATGTTGGCCGGGTCAGGCTCGGCTTTACCAATCTCTATCTTGAGGGTAAGGTCAAGAATCGCCTGGTTCATTGGCGTGGGCACGCCAACCTCCTTGCTTCTTCTGATGACCTCTCCATTGAGAAACTCTACTTCCGTCCGCCTCTTCTTGATTATATCCTGCAGGAGTGATGGACGTTGCGGCGTACCCACTTTCTTCTGCAGTTCTTCAGCCGGTAGGAATTGCTTGCTCAAGATTTCAGCAATCTTTTCCTTCAATTTCTGCACGGTTTCCATGGTGGTTGCTTCGGCGAATTCAGCCGGCGGAACTCCCCATATTGGCTCGATGTTCACACCTGAAGCCTGGCCAGTTCGTACGACTTCTCCGCCGATAATAACCTTGAGCAGGTTTAACGTATCCATTTGCGCTTCATTCAGGGAGACGATTGATGGGCCGATAACGCCCGCCGGAGCATTAGCCATGCAGTTAATCGCCAGCTTGGACCAGCGCATCCCCCAGATATTGGTGGTTGCCTCGCTTGGGCCCACTGCGTTGAGTAATGCCACCACTTCCTTAGCACGACTGGATATCAGGCCGGAAAGTTCACCAACGGTAAAGGTGTGTTGTCTGTCCAGGGGGTCGTGGCGGCATATGTGGCCTGGCTCATAAACGCCAACGCTGAGCAGGGTCACGCAGCCCACGGTGCGGTTAAACCCGACCACGCTGGCCACAACCTCGTCATTCAAAGCGTTTTGCGTCGGCAGGATGAAACCCGTGGGCTTGAGATATGGCTCGATGAGGTACGCAGACCATCGCGTGTCATATGACTTGACTGACAGAAAAACGATGTCAAAAGGTTCCTTCACGCCGCTGACATCGCTGAGGTGAAGCGCCTTGGCCGGCACGGTGAACCCGCCATTAAGGTCGCTCACTTTCAGGCCATCACTGCGGATTTTTTCTATGTGCGCCGCCCACTGGTCAATTAAGGTGACATCATGGCCGGCTTTTATCAGATAGGCACCTGTAGCGCCGCCTATCGCTCCCGCCCCCAGAACCGCGATTCTTTTGGTCATTCATTTACCTCCAGCGTGTAAATATTAATAAATTGGACAAAAGTTGATATTTATGGTCGTAAAGTAGTATAACGCAAAGAAACAGGTGGCGACAAATCGAATAATCATTCTTCAGTCAAGTTTGCCGAGGAGGTCTCTTGAAATGATGGACTGGAAAGTGCTGTACCCGTCCCTGAATACGCCAGCCGTGCTCGTTGACCTGAATACGCTTGAGGCGAATATGGCGCGGATTTCCCGGCTGGCCAGGGAGGCAGGGCTGAAACTCAGGCCGCACGCCAAGATTCACGAGAATGTGTCGATAGCCAGAAAACAGATTGAAGCCGGTGCCTGTGGTGTGGAGGTGGGTGTCGTGGAGCAGGCGGAGGTTATGGCCGAGCAGGGAATCAATGACATTATCATCGCTCACCCGGCCTATTACGGCGGTACCAAGGGTGAAATACTGGCGAAGCTGCTGAAAAAACCGGGACTGAAGCTTGCCCTGGTTATCGATATGCTGGAGCAGGCTGAAGTTATATCGCAGCTGGCTCAGGCTGTGGGCCGGAAAGCGGGTGTACTGATAAAGATTGACCTGGGCCGGAGTTCCCGCTTCGGGGTGCCGCCCGGCAAAGCCGTTCTTGACCTGGCAAGACAGCTCCGCCGACTGCCCGGAATTGAACTCGTTGGCATATACGGGCACGAGATGGGAGCGAAACCGACGCCTGAAGACAGGGATGCCGTGGCTCTGGAAGCTGCCGGGATAATGGCCGAAAGTGCCGGAATGTTGAGAAAAGAGGGCATTGAAATAGAGCACGTATCTGTAGGCGCTTCTTCCACCTTTCCCGCCACGTGCCGCTTTCGCAAAGAGGGCAGGTTCCCGGAATTAACCGAGATTCACCCCGGGGCGTTCTTCATCGGTGATATCCGTTATATGAGGTCGGGCGGCAACACGCGGGAGGCGTGTGCCGTAACCGTGCTGACCAACGTGATGAGCACTTCGCATGAGGACTTTGCGATAATCGACGCCGGTTACAAGACATTCGGCAGCGATTCTCTTTTTGAACACCAGGACAGCCCGGATTTCTGGTGGCAGGGGAAGTTGAGCTACGGCTCGGTTCAGGGGCGTCCCGACCTGTGGTTCGGGCGTATCTCCGCCGAGACCGGCGGTATTTACTACATGGCGCCCGGAAAAAAATTAGGGCTGGGCGAGCGTCTGGAAATCGTGCCCAATAACGCCACCCTGGTCGTCAATATACATGACCGGATATACGGCGTAAGAAACGGTGCCGTTGAAGAGGAAATACCGGTAACCGGCCGCGGACGGGGCAACTAATATCGTTTGCTAGGGGGCGGAGGGATGAACGGTGTTCGTGCCCTGAGCAAAGCCACCATCCACCTTGATATACTCGGCGGTAACAAAGTCAGAAGCCCTGCTGGCCAGAAAAACGGCAGCGCCGGCAAAGTCACCCGGTACTCCCCAGCGACCGGCCGGCACCCGGTCCAGCACAAAATCATCCAGGCCGGGGAAGTCCTTGCGTGCGGATACGGTCAGGGGAGTGTCAATCCAGCCGGGCAGGATGGCATTAACCTGGATATTATCTTTGGCCCAGGCGAGCGCCAGAGTGTATGTCATCTGGACTATTCCCGCCTTGCTGCAGGCGTAGCATAAAACCCTGGCCAGGCCGTAAAGGGAGGTCATGGAGCCGATGCTGATAATTTTCCCGCCACCGGTTTTCTTCATAGATGGGTAAACCGCTTTGGCGCAGAGGAAGGCGCCGCGCAGGTTGATGCCCAGTATCCAGTCCCACTCCTCGACGGTATATTCC
>CAZQWO010000021.1:0-17000 GCA_964597015.1 uncultured Dehalococcoidaceae bacterium | reverse complement strand
CGGTACGCGAGCTGGGTTCAGACCGTCGTGAGACAGGTCGGTCTCTATCCGCTGTAGGCGTCTGGAGATTTGAGGGGGGCTCTCTTTAGTACGAGAGGACCGAGAGGGACAGACCTCTGGTGTGCCAGTTGTCCCGCCCGGGGCATTGCTGGGTAGCTACGTCTGGATGGGATAAGCGCTGAAAGCATCTAAGCGCGAAGCCCACCCCAAGATGAGATCTCCCATCCTTCCCCTTCGGGGGAAAGGAGTAAGACCGCAGATAGACTATCTGTTTGATAGGCGGTAGGTGTAAGGGCAGTAATGCTCTTAGCTAAACCGTACTAATGGTCGAGGGCTTGACCTGCTTCAGATTTGATATTAGTCAGAGTTAAAGAGGAGGGGTTTTAAAAGGCCCCTCTTTATTTTCCTTCCCCGTGAAAATCCCTCTCAATCTCCCTTTACGAAAGGGAGACGCTTGGTTCCCCCTTTGGAAAAGGGGGATAAAAATACGGGGCTCAATTAAGAGAGCATTATTCCCGTTATGCTTTTATTGGCCGAGAAATAGTTTTCATCTTGTTCCAATTTCTCAACTGGCTAAAAGTGTACTTTCCTCTGTGAGCATCGGTATGACAGTTAGGGCATAAAGCAATTAGATTCCACAACCGATTATCCCTATTATTCTGGTTAATGTGATGAATTTGTGGCTTGCCTTGATATTTGCAATCAGGGTTCTGACAGCGATTATTGGCATGATGCATTATTTTAACATATAGATTTTGTGGGATTTGCTCCCTGCCCGGAACAAGATCCGTATATACGACCTTTTCGCCCGTACTTTTCCCTTTTTTAAATATCCAGCTTCTAAACTTAGGGAACCTATAAAGAGAGAAACCAAAAAGAACCACTAAAATACCTATAATAGTCCAGCCAATAATTGAGTGTTCTTGCCACCAACCTAAAATAAGTGCAAGTAGAAGGATGCCTAAAAAGGCTAAAACAAGAATCACCTCATCTCTCATTCTTTTTTTCCCTTTTGCCATCACAATCCTCCTGCTTTTATTTTTTCTATTATACTCCTTCAACGCAATATTATGGGGCAGTTTAAGAGGGGCGGAAGCCCCTCTTTCTTTTTCCTCCCCGTGAAAATCCCTCTCTGTCTCCCTTTCATAAAGGGAGACGCCTGGTTTCCCCCTTTTGTAAAGGGGGATACAGGGGGATTTGACGGCCGCGGCAATTATAGGAAGGGGGATACAGGGGGATTTTTATGGTGGAGCCAGCTAGAGGCCAAGCGTTTATGCTATAATGATTAGAGAACCTGGGGGGGTACGAGACATGCTAGTAAAGATAGAGGCCTACTTTGATGGCGAGTTCTGGTGTGCCCGTGGCATGGGGGAGGATATATTCACGCAGGGCAAGACTCTGGACGAGCTATACCAAAACATCAAGGAAGCGGTATCTGCCCATTGCGGTGAGATAGATGAGCCCGTTACTATCCTGACCCTGTCTGAGATGAAGCTGGTCGATGCCAAAGCTACCTCAAGTTAGTGGTGCCGAATTAGTAAGGCTTCTTCAGTCCTTGGGCTACGAGGTGGTAAGGCAACGGGGCAGCCATATCCGCCTGAAGAAAGTTACCGCTTCAGGTGAGCACGCCATCACCGTTCCGGCGCACAAAGTCATCGCTAAGGGTACTCTCAGTGATATCATTGGTAGAGTAAGTCTTTGGAATAATATCCCGGGAGAGGAACTCAACAGGCGGCTAAGATAAAGTTGAATCCATCTTGTGCTTATCACATTTCTTGCAGGAGTCCAAGAGGGGCGGCAGCCCCTCTTTTCTTTTTCTTCCCCATGTTAAAATCCCTCTCTGTCTCCCTTTCATAAAGGGAGACGCTTAGTTCCCCCTTTTGTAAAAGGGGGATATAGGGGGATTTAAAAAACATCAAAAGGGTTGAATTTTAATATCGTTTAATGATAAAGTTTATGCGGTGCAAAAAACGCTTTTGATAGATATAAAAACAGAGGGTAGCTATCTCTTGGACATGCTCTGGAGGTAGCTTTCTTTTTGTTTGTTACTGAATGCTGTAACCAATTACCGGCGGTAAAAGCTTAAGTTCAGAGAGGTATAGTAGTAAATGTACAAAATACTGAAACGAGAAGACCTGACCCCCAATATCCACCTCTTTAAATTCGAGGCCCCGGAAGTGGCCAGGAAGGCAAAGCCCGGTCAGTTCGTCGTCATCCGCATTGATGAAAAGGGAGAGCGCATTCCCCTGACCGTGGCCGACTGGGACGAGAAAGAGGGCAGCGTCACCGTGGTCTGCATGGAAGTCGGCACCACCACGCGGCGGCTGGCCACGATGGGCACCGGCGACGCCATTGCCGACTTCGTCGGCCCGCTGGGCAACCCAACGGAAATAGAAAAGTTCGGCACCGTCTGCTGCGTATCCGGCGGTTTCGCCGTGGCGGTGGTCATGCCCATTGCCCGGGCCCTGAAACAGATGGGTAATAAGGTAATCTCCATCCTCGGCGCGCGCAATAAGGACCTGCTCTTCTGGGAAGAAGAGCTACGCAATGTCAGCGACGAGCTCATCGTCACCACCGATGACGGCTCTTACGGTCGCAAGGGTCTGGTCACCGAGCCGCTGAAAGAGATTCTGGAAAGTGACAGTAAAGCCGACCGGGTCATCGCCATCGGCCCCAGCATCATGATGAAGTTCTGCGCCCTCACCAGCAAGCCCTTCGGGGTGAAGACCATCGTCAGCCTGAACCCGATTATGGTCGACGGCACCGGCATGTGCGGCTGCTGTCGGGTATCGGTGGGTGGGGTTACCCGCTTTGCCTGCGTGGACGGCCCCGATTTTGACGGCCATGAGGTGGACTGGGACCTGCTGCTGGCCAGGCAGAAGACCTACCTTGACGAGGAGAAAAAGTCGCTGGAGCGCTGGCAGTGTCAGTGCGATGAGAAATCTAAAGAAAAGTCCGGAGGCAAGAAATAACCATGGCAAAGCTAAATTTGAACCGTATGGAAATGCCCCGGCAGAAGCCTGAGGTGCGGGCGAAGAACTACAATGAGGTGGCACTCGGCTACAGCCATGAGCAGGCGCTGGAAGAAGCCCAGCGCTGCATCCAGTGTCCCAAGCAGCCCTGCAAGTCAGGCTGCCCGGTGCAGGTGGATATCCCCGAGTTCATCCTCGCCATACGCGACAACAATATGGAGGAAGCGGTCCGCATAATGAAAAGCAAGAACGCTTTGCCCGGCATCTGCGGACGGGTCTGTCCCCAGGAAACGCAGTGCGAGGAGGTCTGCACGCTGGCCAAGAAAGGCGGGCAGATAGCCATCGGGCGTCTGGAAAGATACGTGGCCGACTGGGAGCGGGAGCATATGAAAACATCGCCGGTGAAGCCCGCCAGGTCGAGCGGCAAGAGGGTGGCGGTGGTCGGCTCCGGGCCGGCCGGGCTCACCGCGGCCGCCGACCTGGTCAAGATGGGGCACGCCGTGACCATCTTCGAGGCGCTTCACGTGGCCGGTGGGGTGCTCATGTACGGCATCCCCGAGTTCAGACTGCCCAAAGAAATTGTACAGGGTGAAGTGAACTACGTCGCTTCCCTGGGTGTGGAGATAAAGCTAGACTCAGTCGTCGGCAAGCTGGTGACCATTGACGAGGTGCTCAAGAATGGTTATGACGCTGTTTTTCTGGGGACGGGCGCCGGCCTGCCCATGTTCCTCGGCTGCCCCGGCGAGAACCTTAACGGCATTTATTCGGCCAATGAATTCCTGACCAGAGTTAATTTGATGAAGGCGTACCAGTTCCCGGAATATGATACGCCGGTCAGGATTGGACGGAGGGTGGCGGTGTTTGGCGGCGGCAACGTGGCCATGGATTCGGCGCGCTGTGCCCTGCGACTCGGCGCCGAGAAGGTGTACATCGTCTACCGGCGTTCCGATGTGGAACTGCCCGCCCGGCGCGAGGAAGTGGAGAACGCCAAGGAGGAAGGCATCATCTTCAAGCTGCTGACCAACCCCAAGCAGTTTATTGGCGATGAGCAGAACAACGTCTGCCAGGTGGAGTGCCATGAAATGGAGCTCGGTGAACCCGACGAGAGCGGTCGGCGTCGACCCATCGTCAAGGAGGGTACCGAGTTCAAGATAGACATTGATGTCGCCATCGTGGCGCTGGGCACCACGCCAAATCCCCTCATCGCTTCTACCACGCCCGGCCTGGAGACGGGCAAGCGGGGTACGGTGGTGGCGGATGAGGAAACAGGATTAACGAAGAAGCAGAAGGTCTGGGCCGGCGGCGATATTGTTACCGGCTCCGCCACCGTCATCAGCGCCATGGGCGCGGGCAAAAGGGCGGCGGCGGACATAGATAAATTTTTAAGGGGAAAATAAGTATATATCCTCATTAAGGAGTGAAAGAGGGGGCGGAAAGCCCCCTCTCTTTTTTTTACACGACAATTCCAGTAGAATAATCTTGTTATGGGCGAGAGTGCCACCCCAATCCGGCAGCAATACCTCAGGATAAAGCGGCGATACCCCAGTGCCATCGTCCTTTTCCGCCTCGGCGACTTCTACGAGACATTTGATGAGGACGCCAGAACCGCCTCGCGCGAGCTGGAGATTGTGCTGACGTCGCGGGAGATGGGCAAGGGGAACAAGGTGCCGCTGGCGGGCATTCCCTACCATGCGCTGGACAACTACCTGGCTAGGCTGATAAATCGAGGCTACAAGGTGGCCATCTGCGAGCAGGTCACCAAGCCGGGGGAAACGAAAGGCATTGTACAGCGCGAAGTGGTGCGACTGGTCACGCCGGGCACGGTGGTCGAGCCGGGCCTCCTCGACAGCCGGAGAAACAACTATCTGGTCAGTCTGGCGCCGGGGGAGGGGAAAGCGGGGCTGGCCTGCCTCGATATCACCACCAGTGAGTTTGCCGTCACCGAGCTGCCGCTATCGCGGCTGTCCACGGAACTGGAGAGACTCCAGCCCTCGGAGATAATCGCTGCCCAGGACGCAGACCTGTCAGTGATAGAGTTGTCGGCGCTGGTGACCCGACTTGACGATTACTGGTATGAAGTCGAGACAGCCAGGCAGACGCTGCTTGACCATTTCGGAGTGAAAACCCTGGAAGGGTTCGGTTGTGCCGGTCTGCCATTGGCGACAGGCGCCGCCGGCGCTGCCATCCACTATATCCAGGAAGCGCAGAAGAGCGGCCTGGGGCAGATAACCGGCCTTGCCACCTACTCAACAGAGTCTTACATGGCGCTGGACGTGCAGACGCAGCGGAACCTGGAGATTTTTCAGTCGAGTCGTACCGGCGCCGTTGCTTACTCGCTGCTTTCGGTCATTGACCTGACGCGGACGGCAGGCGGGGGCAGGTTGCTGAAACGGTGGCTGGGACAGCCATTACTTGACATAAAAGAACTGAACCGGCGACAGGACGCCATCGACTGGTTCGGCGAAAATACCCTGGCGCGCACCCGCGCCATAGCAATGCTTGGTGAGGTGGCCGACCTTGAGAGATTGACGAATCGAGTGCGGGGTGGCGTCGCCATTCCCCGCGAGCTGGTCGGCCTGCGCCGCAGCCTTGAAGCTATACCGGAATTAAAGGAAACGCTTGGCGAAGAAGGAAGTCAGATTGACTGGCTCAGGGACGGGCTCAAGTTCTGCCCGGAAGTCGTTGACCTCATCGCCCGGGCGCTGGTGGACGAGCCGTCGTCAACGATGGGTGAGGGGGAGGTTATCAGGCAGGGCTTTGCCGAGGAGCTGGATAGCCTGCGGGAGAAGTCTAAAAACGCCAAGCAATATTTAGCCAACCTCGAGCGTAGTGAGAGAGAAAGAGCGGGGATAAAGTCGCTGAAAATCGGCTTCAACAATGTCTTCGGCTACTATATCGAGGTATCCAAGCCCAACCTGGGCCAGGTGCCCGACGACTACATCCGCAAGCAGACGCTGGTCGGTGGGGAGAGGTTCTTCACCGCCGAGCTGAAAGAATACGAGTCGTTGATACTGAACGCCAAGGACCGCATCACCGACCTTGAGACAGCGCTTTTCCAGCAGGTCTGCCGGCAGGTGGCGGCGGAAGGCGAGCGCATCATGGCCGTTGCCGCCGCCCTCGCCCACCTGGATGTTTTTTGTAGTCTGGCGGAGGTGGCCGTGCGCCACCACTATGTCCGCCCCACCCTGAACGACGGTAAAGAGATAAATATAAAGCAGGGCCGCCACCCGGTGGTGGAGCAGACATTGACGGACACGCATTTCGTGCCCAATGATACGTTTCTTGCCAATGATGACGCCCAGCTTATCGTGCTCACCGGCCCGAACATGTCAGGCAAGTCCACCTATTTAAGGCAGGTGGCTTTAATCGTGCTGCTGGCACAGACAGGCAGCTTTGTCCCCGCCGAGCAGGCTACTATCGGCATCGTCGACCGCATCTTCACCCGCATCGGCGCCGGGGAGGACATCGCCGCCGGCCAGTCCACCTTTATGGTGGAGATGATTGAGACGGCCAATATCCTGCACAACGCCACCCCCCTCTCCCTGATTATCCTTGATGAAATCGGTCGGGGCACCAGCACCTACGATGGCCTTTCCATAGCCAGGGCGGTGGCCGAGTACATCCACAGCAGCCCGAAACTCGGCGCCAAGACGCTCTTCGCCACCCACTACCACGAGATGGTGGGACTGGCCGGCTATTTACCCAGAGTCAAGAACTTCAACGTGGCGGTGCGGGAAGAGGGACAGGAGGTCATCTTTCTGTATAAGATAGTGCCCGGCGGGGTCGACCGCAGCTACGGGATACACGTTGCCCAGCTGGCCGGACTGCCCCGCTCCGTGGTCCACCGCGCCCGCGAGGTCCTGGAAGACCTGGAAGGGGACAGCCGCACGGCAAAGCCGCTATCAAAGAAGCGCCGCCGTGAGGCGGCGCAGCAGCTGACTTTCTTACCTCCCAAGTCCCCCCTCCTTGAGGAACTGGAGAAACTTGATTTAGACGCCATGACCCCTCTTGAGGCACTCAACAAGCTGTATGAGCTGAAGAAGAGGGTGGGGGAGTGAGGGGGTAGGCACAAAATTATTTCTTATCCGATACGACTTTTAGGGGTTTTTCTATAATACAAAAAGCATTATCTCTTAACGTTGTGAATTGCCCTTTGTGGGAATGGGTGCGCTTGATAATGACTTTATCAATTCGGCGTGCCTCCACGGCGATTCTATCGCCACGCAAGGCATCACCTAAATTACGATACTCCGGCATCTACTTCTACCACACCGCTTTCTTGTAACTCGTTGCAAATGTCAACAACCAGTTCTAAATCAAGCTGGAGCTCTCTGGCTATATCAGAGTAATAAAGCGTTCGCCCGCTTTTAAAGAGTTGCTGTATCTCCTGTTTAGCCTCTTCTCTTGTTATATCCCTAATCACAATTACCTCCTCCCCGGAAATCCTGCTTTCAAGTTCCAGCAATCTCTGTTTAGTCTGCTTCAACTCCTCCTGAAGTGCCAGATGCTTCATTATAAACCATGTAGGCAGTGGACTTATATGTGGAATTGTCGGAAATCTGTTGGCGATTTCTTGTTTATTATTCAGGATTTTAGCCATACCCAGCGCCACCCCCAAATGCCACAGCTAGCCACATTTTGTTACACTTTGTAATATTTGTCAAGACAAGTGTATCAGAAACAAAATCCCCCTCTCCTTGCAAGGAGAGGGGGACATAGGGGGTGAGGTCTCACCCGGTTCTATTTTACTTTGGCGAAGTGGCCCTGCGGGATGCCCACCGCCATGCCGACGTCCTCGTCCATCTGGCGGATGGTCTCCGCGCCCACGTTCTCCACGATGTAAGCGTCCAGCGTGGCCAGCACCGGGTTGCCGCCGGCCACGATGTGCCCGCCGAAAACAGCGCCTTCCTTGTCCGAAAACGTGCCGTGCAGGTGCAGCAGTGTCTGGCCGTCGTCCGACTGAAAGATGATGCCGTGCATGCTCACCACCTCGATGGGGCCGGGCAGCTCCTGGGGGTCGGTGTAGGCGGCACCGAGCTTGCTATCCGGCTTGGGCGCCAGCACCTGGTAGGTCAGCTTCCTGACGCTGCCGATGCCAAAGAGCACCGCACCGTACTTGATGCCGTTCTCCTCGCAGACGGCCTTCAGGCCGTTGGTGAGATCGGTATGTGTCCTGAGCCTTACCGGGATAAGTTTACCCGCCTTGCCGATGGCGTAATGTGCGCCTGTTTCTCCCATATGATTAAACCTCCTTTATTATTTATTCTGTGCCGCCTTAAAAACGCGGCTTACAGAGTATCTCTTTCACCTTCAAATCGAAGAAGTTCTGCGAGTTCACCGGCGTCAGCACCACCGCGGTATCGGCGCCGCGGCCGGTGCCGCCAATGCTGATGATTTCCTCGTCGGTGCGCACCAGACCGGCGTCCGCCGCCATGATGGCTATCTCTATGACCACCTTCATGCCCTCGCCGAAGACTTTCAAGATGCTGGCGGTGAGGTCGCCGATGAGGTAGGTGTTGAACTTGTTGCGCACGGCGCGGCTGATGCCGGCAAAAAGATGGGTGGCGGTGCATATCACCCCGCCCTTGCTCTCCACCACCTTGCGGTTCTCCTCGGTGAATGTGTTGGTGTTTGCCTCGCGGAAGCCGTGGCTGTGGCTCACCACGATAACTCTGAGACCTTTCAATGCTGCCACTGCCTGCGCGGCGGTATCGCCCCGCGTCGACGCCACCACCACTGTTTTGATGTCGAGTTCCTTGGCCCGCTGCCCGGCGATGCGCAATACCTCGTCCGTATTCTCCCTGCCGGGCCGCTCGAAGTAGACGGTCTTTGCTTCCATATATATTATACTCAGGCCATGGTGTTGCGCAGCGTGCCGATGCCTTCTATCTTAATCTCAACGGTGTCCCCCGACTTCATCGGGCCAATGCCGGCCGGTGTCCCCGTGGCAATGACATCGCCCGGGAAAAGGGTGATAAACCGGGAGATATAGCTGACCAGGGCCGGAACCGGGAAGATAAGGTCGCTCGTGTTCACATGCTGCTTGCGCTCGCCGTTGAGGTACGCTTCCAGCACCACATTGCTCGGGTCAAGCTCGGTCTCAATCCAGGGACCGATTGGCGAGAATGTATCCGAGCCCTTGGCTCTTGACCACTGCGAATCGTTCTTCTGCCAGTCGCGGGCACTGACGTCGTTGCAGCAGGTGTAGCCCAGTACGTACTTCATGGCGTCCTTCTCGCTGACCTTCGTCGCCTGAGCTTTGATAACCACGCCCAGCTCCGCCTCGTAATCGACCTGGGTGGACCCGGGATTGCGAATCTTGTCCTCGGGACCGATGACCGAACTGGAGGGCTTGTAGAACATTATCGGTTCCTCTGGGGCGGGCTGCCCGACCTCCTTGGCATGGCTGTGGTAGTTCAGACCGATGGCCACGATTTTGGTCGGCTCGCAGGGTGCCAGGAGCCTGACCTCGCCTAGCTTGCGAGTTTGGTTGAGCTTCTTGATTTCGGGAAAGGGTGTGCCGTCGATAACCTGGATTTGCTCACCATCCAGGATACCGTACTCTGTTTTGCTGCCGATACTGTATCTTACAATTTTCATAGCGGTGAAAGTTTATCATTACCGTTTTATGGATGTCAAATTACAGCCAGTGAACGAGCGTTGCTTTGGCACGACTGGTGTGATATAGTTTTGTTATTATGAACGCCGGATTTGAGTTCATTTCTTCGGGCAGTGTTACTTCCCCGAATGGCTTTACCGCCGGTGCCACGTCTGCCGGTATCAAGAAGGGGAAAATTCCTGACCTGGCCATACTCGCCTCGGAAGTGCCCTGCGCTGCGGCGGGCCTTTTCACCAGCAACCGGATAAAAGCCGCGCCGGTGGTGCTCAGCCAGCAGCGCCTCAAGGGCGGGAAAGCGAGCGGGGTGGTGGTGAACAGCGGCTGTGCCAATGCCTGCACCGGGGAACAGGGAAGGGCGGATGCCGAGGAAATGGCGGCACTGGCCGCCGGGATAATCGGCACTTCTCCCGAGCAGGTCATGGTGGCCAGCACCGGTGTCATCGGTCACATGCTGCCCATGGCGCGACTGCGCACAGGCATGAAGCAGATATCGCTTAAACGAGATGGGGGGCATGAGTTTGCCCGGGGCATCATGACCACGGATACGGTGCCCAAAGAGGCGGCGGTAAAAGTAAAGGCAGGGAATTACACCATTGGCGGCGCGGCCAAAGGGGCGGGAATGATTCATCCCGACCTGGCTACGTTTCTCTGCTTCCTGACCACCGATGCCCGGGTTGACCCCGGGTTTCTCCAGTCTGCCCTCAAGCAGGCGGCGGATGTTTCCTTCAACATGGTCTCCATTGACGGGGACACCAGCACCAATGACACGCTGCTGCTGCTGGCCAACGGACTGGCCGGCAATGAGATTATCTCATCGGGCACCGAGCAGGCTGAGGTGTTTCAGCAGGCGCTTAACGAGCTCTGCATCCACCTGGCCCGGGCAATGGCGCGCGATGGTGAGGGAGCCGCCACGCTTATTGAGATAAAGGTCAGCGGCGCTCCTGACCTGGCCTCGGCCCGACAGGTTGCCCGCACCGTGTCCAGCTCAACGCTGGTGAAGACCGCCGTCCACGGTCGCGACCCGAACTGGGGGAGGATTATGGCGGCGGCGGGCAGAAGCGGTATTGAGATAGTGGAGGCAAAGACAGACCTTTACCTGAATTCAATCTGTATGATGAAAGCGGGCCGGCCGCAGCCGTTTGACCATACCGAGGCAGTAAAGTACATAAGCCAGAAGGAGGTAACCTTTACCTTAAACCTCAACCTGGGAAATGGCAGTGCCACTGCCTGGGGCTGCGACATGACCGAGGAATACGTGAAAATTAACAGCCACTATACGACTTGAGATACGGGGATGGGAAATAAACAGATTATTGTCGTTAAGATTGGTGGGGTGGCGTTGGGCAGCAACGATACCACTATTGAGGATATCGTTTACCTGCAGCAGCAGGGTAAAAAGCTGGTGGTGGTGCACGGCGGTGGCAAGCTGATTACGGAATGGCTGAAGATACACGGCATCGCCACCCGGTTTGTGGGCGGCCAGCGGGTTACTGACAGAAATTCGCTGGCAGTGGCGACCGCGGTGATGGCCGGCCTGGTCAACAAGGAAATCGTAGCCGGGATAAATCAGCTGGGCGGTAGTGCCGCAGGTATCAGCGGCGCCGATGGTGCACTGGCACGGTGCTCTCTTGAAGATGAAAAACTTGGCTATGTGGGCAGGGTGGTCGAGGTAAAAACGGAGTTGCTGAACACGCTCTTGCAGGCGGGCTATGTTCCGGTGATTGCGCCGCTGGGCATTTATGCCTTTGAACGACCCGCTGGTGCGCCGCCGGTACTGAACATCAATGGTGATATTTTCGCCAGCGAGATAGCGGCTGCCGTTGGGGCGGAGCAACTCGTCTTCCTGACCGATGTGCCGGGTATCTGCGACCGGGCAGGCAATCTGCTGGCCCGATTGTCCGCCGCGGAGGCTGAGGAACTGGTCGCGTCAGGCGTTGCCTCCGGAGGCATGATTCCCAAGATACGGGGCTGTATCAGGGTGGTGGACACCGCAGCCACAACCTGCGTCATTGACGGACGGCATCCACATGCCCTGCGACAGCAGATTGAGGGGCGTGGTGGTGGCACCACGATTTATAAGGGCTAAAAGAGGAGTCCAAGAGGGGCGAAGCCCCTCTTCCATATACCTTCCCCCTCTCCTTGAAAGGAGAGGGGGACACAGGGGGTGAGGTAGCTGAATACTCTCTGGACAAAGTAAACGGGGGTGATAACGTGAGCAAATGGCCGGAACTGGAAAGCAAATATTTCATGCACACCGTTAACCGCGTGCCGGTAACACTGGTCAGGGGAGAGGGGGCAAGGGTGTGGGATGATAACGGACGTGAGTATCTCGATTTCGTTGCCGGCTGGGCGGTAAACAGCCTGGGTCACTCTCATCCTGTGGTGGCTAAAGCCCTTGCCGAGCAGGCGCACACCCTCATTCAGGTTTCCAATCAGTTTTATACCATACCCCAGCTTCAACTGGCCGAGCTTCTGGTACAGCACAGCTGCCTGGACAAAGTCTTTATCAGCAACAGCGGCGCCGAGGCGAATGAAGGGGCGGTCAAGCTGGCGCGCCGCTACGGCAAGCTCAATCGGAAAGGGGCATATGAGGTCATTAGCGCCACCGGCTCCTTCCACGGCCGCACCCTGAGCATGGTGGCGGCATCCGGACAGGCCAAGCATCAGGAGCCCTATCAGCCGCTACCCGCCGGCTTTGTCAACGTGGAGTACAATAACATTGCCGCCATAAAGTCGGCAACTACCGACCAGACCTGCGCCATCCTTCTGGAGCCATTGCAGGGCGAGGGCGGAGTTAACATACCTGACGATGGTTATCTGAAGACGGTGCGGGAATGGTGCGATGAAAAGGGAATTCTCCTTATCCTCGATGAGGTTCAGACCGGCATAGGCCGCCTGGGAACGCTCTTTGCCTACGAGCAGCATGGCATTGAGCCGGATATCATGACGCTGGCCAAGGGGTTGGGGAGTGGGGTGCCCATCGGAGCGATTATGGTCAAGGAAAGCGCCAACGTATTTGTCCCGGGCGACCATGGTTCCACTTTCGGTGGCAATCCGCTCGTCTGCGCCGCTGCTTATGCCACGTTGAAGTATGTAATTGATAACAACATTGCCGGTAACGTTAAAAAGGTCGGCCAGTATTTCATCGGCCGACTGGAGGAACTGAAGAAGAAATACAGTTTTGTAACCGATGTCAGAGGACGCGGGCTGCTGCTGGCGATAGAGTTCGACCGCGAGATTGCCGACGATTTGTTAAAGGCCTGTCTGGAGAACGGCCTTCTGGTCAACCGGTTGAATCCCAGCGCCCTGCGTTTCATGCCGCCACTCATCATTGGCAATGGTGAGGTTGATGAGGCGATAAGTATCCTGGACAAGGTGCTGGCGACGGTATAGTGGGGTATTCCCGAAAAAGAAAAATTATGCGATAATAGTAGCAACAATGAAGGTGAATCTCCGCAAGCTCGGCATCTTTACCGCCCTGAGTATGGTGCTGCTGCTTGGTGCCTTACTCCTTGCCTTTTCCTATGTCGATATCGGTCTTGCTGCTCCGGCCGATGAGCAGGAAAAGCCGGTGCCGGTTTATGATATCTCGGAAATACCGGAGGCGGTGGTGGAGGATGCCAGTGCCATGGCCATAGAGCTCTACGGCGATTACCAGGACAAGTATGATGAATACGTAGACCAGCTGCTGACCGCCTATGTCGAGGTTAAAGACCAGGATTTCGTCGTCATCTTCAATCCCGGGGGCTGGGGGACCAAAATACTGGAAAATTCGCCGGGGTGGACTGGAATCTGCGAGGGTATTACCCTGAAGCTGGACGAGCTGGGCTATTCCGCACTGATGCTCGACTACCGGCGTACGACCAGAAGTCTACGCGGTATAAATAAGGAGCTGGTAGAATTGTTCGCCGTTTATCCCTCCAAGGCCGAAAACCTGGCCAGAAGGGTGGAGTTCCTCACCAGGAATGTTCCCGACCTCAAAATCATCGTTGCCGGGGAGAGTGTTGGCGCTGTCATTTCGGACACGGTGATGAATAAATTACAGGAAAATCCCAGGGTATACAGTATTCAGACCGGGCCGCCGTTCTGGCATAAACAGATGGCCCCGGAAAGAACGCTCGTGCTGGATACGAACGGCCATATTCCCGATGCCTTCAGTCAGGGCGATATACCGTCCATGCTCATTACCAGCCTGAAAGCGCTCGTTGGCATACCCTTAACGGAGGATGAGGAGAACGGTCGTATTTTCTATTTCGTGCGGGCGCCCGGGCATGACTATCGCTGGCAGTACCCCGGTGTTTGTTTGAAAATCACCGACTTTTTAAAGCGGAACTTCAGCTTCGATGGAAATATGGCAAGCAATTAGCAGGAGGTCTTGCGGTGCCGGGTAAAGTGGTTCTGGCCTACAGCGGTGGCCTTGATACTTCGGTGGCCATCAAATGGCTAAAGGAAAACTATGACATGGAGGTGGTGGCCCTCACCATTGATGTTGGCAACGAGCGAGAATTCACCGCCATTAAAGAAAAGGCATTAAAAGCTGGTGCGGTAAGAGCGGTGGTCGTCGATGCCAAGGAGCTGTTTGTCCGCCATTTCATTTTCCCCGCGTTGAAAGCTGATGCGCTCTATGAAGGGCAGTACCCGCTGGCAACGGCCCTTTCCCGACCGCTCATCGGCAAGTTGCTGGTGGACGTGGCGCGTGAAGAGAAAGCAACCGCCGTGGCCCACGGCTGTACCGGCAAGGGCAACGACCAGGTGAGGATTGAGGTCAGCGTGAATGCCCTTGCTCCCGATTTGAAAGTCATCGCCCCGGCGCGAGAATGGGGCATGACCAGGGAGGAGACCATAAAATACGCCGAAAAGCACGGTATACCGGTGCCGGTTACCGTTGCCAGCCCCTATTCCATTGATGAAAACATGTGGGGTCGGAGCATTGAGTGTGGTGTTCTGGAGGACCCCTGGGTGGAACCGCCGGAGGACGCCTTTGCCTGGACAAAGTCAGCCGGAGAAACGCCGGACAAGCCCGGCTATGTTGAGATTGACTTCGAGCAGGGCACGCCGGTGGCCATTGACGGGAAGAAGGTGGACAGCATCACGCTCATTCAAACACTGAACAAAATGGCCGGAAGTCACGGCGTGGGCCGGATT
Source organism: uncultured Dehalococcoidaceae bacterium (assembly GCA_964597015.1). Taxonomy (GTDB): domain Bacteria; phylum Chloroflexota; class Dehalococcoidia; order Dehalococcoidales; family RBG-16-60-22; genus E44-bin89. The sequence goes on along the minus strand of CAZQWO010000021.1, from coordinate 2,264 downwards.
GACCACATTGAAAACCGACTGGTGGGCATCAAGTCGCGCGAGGTTTATGAGTCGCCGGCAGCCCTGGTGCTGCTTCAGGCACATCAGGCATTGCAGGCAATGACGTTGTCCAAGGAGCAGCTGCGTTTCAAGCAGAAGGTAGCCATGGAATATGCCGACCTTATCTACAACGGGCTGTGGTTTACTTCGTTCCATGAGAACCTGGCCGCCTATGTTCAGTCCTCGCAGCGCCACGTGACCGGCACGGTAAGGCTCAAGCTGTATAAGGGTAGCAGCAGTGTGGTGGGGCGTAAATCGCCCTATTCGCTTTACAGCCACGGGCTGGCCACCTACGATAAAGGTGATGTCTTCGACCAGAGTGCTTCGGCTGGCTTCATCCATATCTGGGGACTGCCGATAAAAACACAGGCTCAGATACAGGGTACGAGCCAATTGGAAAAGGACTGATATGAGCCATATCAAAGGTCGCTTTCAGAAGGCGGCGGATGAAAAAGTCGTCCGGTATACGTCATCGCTGCCCTTTGACTGGAGGCTATACCGCCACGACATCGCCGGCAGCATTGCCCATGTCAAAATGCTGGCCAGGCAGGGCATCATTAACAAAGCTGACTCCGTGCTAATCGTTCAGGGGCTTGAGTCTATCGAGCGTGAGATAGCGCAGGGCGAATTCAAATTCAAGGCCGAACTGGAAGACATCCACATGGCCATAGAGGCCCGCCTTATGGAAAAAGTAGGCGAGGTCGGCGGCAAACTCCATACCGCCCGCTCGCGAAACGACCAGATAGCCCTGGACACGCGCCTTTATACCAGGGAAGCCGTTGCCCAGACCATAGGCGGCATTCGCGGACTGCAGCGTGCCCTGGTGAACATGGCCGAAGCTAATATGGACGTTGTCATGCCGGGGTACACCCATTTGCAGCCGGCACAGCCCGTGCTGCTGGCACATCATCTTCTGGCCTATTTCGAAATGCTGCAGCGAGATGTCGGCCGTTTTGACTGCTGCCGCCAGCATGCCGACGTTATGCCCCTGGGCAGCGGGGCACTGGCCGGAGTCGCCTACAATGTGGACCGTGAGTTTCTGGCCCATGAGCTCGGCTTCAGTCAGGTAAGTCAGAACAGCCTCGATGCCGTATCGGATAGAGATTTTGTCCTGGAGTATGAAGCCGCGGCCAGCTTTACCATGATGCACCTGTCCAGGCTGGCGGAAGAGATTATTCTGTGGTCATCCGTCGAGTTTGATTTCATCGAGCTTGACGAAGCGTATGCTACCGGCAGCAGCATCATGCCCCAGAAGAAAAACCCGGACGTTGCCGAGCTGGTGCGCGGTAAAACCGGGCGCGTGTATGGTCACCTGACAGCCTTTCTGACCACGATGAAAGCGTTACCGCTCGCCTATAACCGGGACCTGCAGGAAGATAAAGAGGGGCTTTTTGACACTGTGGACACGCTGCTGGCATCGCTGGAAGTGTTTGCCGGCATGATTGCCACTCTGAAAATAAAGAAGGAAAGTGCCGCTGAGGCAGCGGGGCGCGGTTATATTCTGGCCACTGACCTGGCCGACTATCTGGTCAAAAAGGGGGAGACCTTCCGCAGCGCCCATGAAATCGCTGGCAAGCTGATAAGCTATGCGGTGAAAAAGGGGAAGTCTTTATCGGAACTCAGCTTTGTGGAATACAGCAATTTCTCGCCGTTATTCGGTGAAGATGTTTACTCGGTAACTGTGGAGTCGTCCCTCGCGGCGAGGGATATCACTGGCGGAACGGCACCGAAGCGCGTGGCGCAGGCAGTGGCCGCCGCGAAAAAAGCAATCGGGCAGGGAGATTGAGATTACTTCGCTCACCTGAAGGAAAGTATAAACCAGGAGGTGAAAGCTAGGCTGTTTTGGCCACTTTATGCTGGGTACGCAGGCATCTGGTGCACAGGTTCAGGCGTTTAAGCTGACCATTTATCGTCACCGTGGCCGGGTGTATGTTCGGTACCCAGCGGCGGTTGGTATGCCTTTTGGAATGACTGACGTTATGACCGAATATGGACGACTTACCGCATATCTCGCACTTCAATCTAACTGCTCCTTTGACTGTTTGGCAAACTTTGTGTAATATAAGACCTATTAAATAGTATCACAGTCAAGCCGAGCTTGACAAGGATGGTACAGAATGAAGCGGATAAATTCCATCGGTGGCCAGGAATTACGGGAAATGTTCGCCGCGGCTACTGGCTGGTTGGAGAAAAATTCCGCCGAAATTGACGCCCTGAATGTATTT
>CAZQWO010000020.1:5741-17038 GCA_964597015.1 uncultured Dehalococcoidaceae bacterium | reverse complement strand
CATGGAGTGGTATCGTATAGATAGGGCGCCGCTGGTACTGGGCCATGAAATCGGCGGGCAGGTTGTGGAGGTGGGGAAGGGAGAGGAGGGCTATAAGGAAGGCGACCGTGTCTCGGCTGCCCACCACGTTCCTTGCAACACCTGCTATTACTGCCTGAGGGGACACCACACCATGTGCGATACCCTGCGTAAGACAAATTTTTACCCCGGCGGTTTTGCCCAGTACGTGCGGGTGCCGGCCATCAATGTTGAACAGGGTGTTTTCCGGTTGCCCGATGAAATGTCCTGTGAAGAGGCCACGTTTATTGAGCCGCTGGCCTGCGTGCTTCGCGGCCAGAGGGTGGCAAATATGAGGCCGGGCGACAGCGTGCTCATTGTCGGCAGCGGCATTGCCGGGCTGCTTCATCTGCAGCTGGCCCGGACCTTGGGTGCCAGGCGCGTGGTAGCGACGGACATCAACGAGTTTCGATTGAATGCGGCGAAGCGATTTGGCGCCGATGTCGCCTGGCAGGCCGGGGAATATTCGCCAGCCCGACTGCGTGAGGTCAACGATGGCTATCTGGCCGATTTGGTGATAGTCTGCACCGGGGCGGCTGCGGCTATTCAGCAGGCATTGCAGTCGGTAGAGCGCGGTGGCACAATTCTGTTTTTCGCGCCAACAGACCCCGGCGTTTCCACTCCCATCTCCCTGAATGAGGTCTTCTGGCGCACTGACGTCACGCTGACCACCAGCTATGGTGCCAGTCCTGATGACTACCGGGCAGCCCTGAAAATAATTCAGGATGGCGAGGTGCCGGTGAAAAATATGATTACCCATCGTCTGCCTCTGGCGGAAGCAGGCCGGGGCTTCCAGCTGGTTGCGGAAGCGGATGATTCCATTAAAGTTATCATCGAGCCCCAGAAATAACAGTGCTGGTCGATTAAAGTAATTTATTAAGGAGGGAAAGAAATGAAAGACCTTTTCAACTTAAAGGGCAAGGTGGCGATTGTCACCGGCGGCAATGGAGGTATCGGGCTGGGGATAGCGCGCGGGCTGGCCTCGGCGGGGGCCAGTGTGGCTATCGCCGCCCGCGATGAGGCCAAAACGGCCGAGGCGGTGAAGGGGCTTGAAAAAGAGTTTGGCGTGAAGGCGCTCGGGGTGAAGGTGGACGTCAGGGAGGAAAAACAGATAAAAGACATGGTGCAGAAGGTGCTGGATACATTCGGGCGGGTAGATATTCTGTTCAATAATGCCGGCACCAATATCCGCAAGTTCCCGGAGGAGTATGTGGTGGATGAGTGGGAAGAAGTGCTGGATATCAATCTGCGCAGCGCTTTTCTCTGTTCACAGGCGGTCTATCCGGCGATGAAAGCCGCCGGTGGCGGCAAGATAATCAATACCGGCTCCATGACCTCCATCTTCGGCGCGTCCAAAGTGTTGTTATACTCGACGAGTAAGGGTGGCATTGTGCAGATGGGACGCTGTCTGGCCAATGCTTGGGCAAAGGACAACATCCAGGTGAACGCCATACTTCCCGGTTTTATCGATACTGCCCTGACCAGAAAGGCAAAGATAGATATGCCGGAGCTGGAAGAGCGGGTCAACACGCGCACCCCGGCGGGTAGGTGGGGTGAGCCGGATGACCTTGCCGGAACGGCTGTTTTCCTGGCCAGCAAGGCCTCTGACTATGTTACCGGTGTGGCGCTTCCCGTGGACGGCGGCTTTTCCATCGCCATGCTCTAAATATCTGCCGGATTCAGAAATCTAAAGAAAAACAGAGGAGAAATTAGACTATGCCCAAGCCAATGTATTCTGGAATCGAAGGCAAGGTGGCGCTGGTGACGGGCGGCGGTCGCGGGCTGGGCAAGGCCATCTGCCTGGCGCTGGCCAGAGAGGGTGCTGATATCGCCCTGACCGACCTGCAATCGGCCGACGAAACGGCAAAGGAAGTGGCAGCACTGGGGCAGAAAGCGCTTGTCTTCAAGGCTGACGTGACCAAGGAAGCCGAGGTAAAGGAGATGGTCGACCGCATTGTCGCGGAGTGGGGCGGCATTGATATACTGGTGAACAACGTTGGCGGTGACCATGCCTATTTACTGGAGGACATGCCGACATCGCAATGGGACTGGACGATGGAAATCAATATGAAGGGGCTTTTTCACTGTACCAAATTCGCGTCAGAGGTGATGAAAAAGAGGGGTGGGGGTAAAATCGTCAATATCGCCTCTCTCGCTGGCGTGAGGATGACCATGTACGGGGGGATTGCCTACAGTACCGCCAAGGCCGGCGTCATCGGCTTCGGCCGACACTGCGCCTTTGAGCTTGGACCTTCCAAGATAAACGTCAACACCGTCTGTCCCGGCCCCACCATGACCGAGGTGGTCTTGAACCGGATATCGCCGGAGGTTAAGCAGAATACGCTCCAGTCAACACCCCTGCAGGACTTCACCTATCCTGAGGACCAGGCGGACGCGGTGGTCTTTCTGGCGTCAGAGCGGGCCCGGATGATTACCGGAACGACATTGCTTGTGGATGGAGGCATCAGCCTGCCCATAGGCTATGTGGAGTGGGAAAAGTTCCGCTCCGACCGGAAGCAGTGGCTCAAGGAGAAAAAGTGGGAAGGTAAAAAAACTTCAATGTAAGCGGAAGGGAGAACTGAAATATGACGGCAAAGGGCAATTTGAGCACTGAAGCCCTGTGCTTTACCCCGGCGGTGGAGCTGAGAGAGATGCTCCGGGAAAAGGCCATCTCGCCGGTGGAACTTATAAATACGTTTCTGGAGAGGATCGAAAAGATAAATCCGGTGATTAACGCCTACTGCACGCTCGTGCCGGAAATGGCGCTGGCAGCAGCCAGGAAGGCGGAGTCAGCCATTATGAAGGGCGGCGGAGGTGGTTTACTGGCCGGAATCCCGGTATCGATAAAAGATGTTAACATGACCGCCGGCATCCGCACTACCTCTGGCTCAAAGCTGTATGAGGACTTCGTGCCCGGGGAAGACGAGTTGCTGGTGGAGAGGGTGAAAAAGGAGGGCGGCATCATCCTGGGCAAGACCAATACGCCCGAGTTTGCCGCCGGCGCCTCCACCTTCAATCAGGTGTTCGGCATAACGCGTAATCCCTGGAATACCGCTTACACGGTCGGCGGCTCCAGCGGCGGCGCCGCGGCTTCCGTGGCCGCAGGGATAGGGCCGCTGGCTCAGGGCAGCGACCTCGGTGGGTCGCTGCGCGTACCGGCCACTTTCTGCGGTGTGGTTGGCCTGCGCCCCTCGCCGGGACGGGTGCCTGATTACCCGAGCCTGCTGAACTGGGATGACTTGGCGGTGCAGGGGCCGATTGCCCGTACCATACCGGATATCGCGCTGTTTCTGGACGCGCTGTCGGGACCGGATGGGAGAAGCCCGGTGGCACTGCCCAGGGAGGAGGTTACGTTCCTGCAGGCAGCACTTAGTCCGGAGACCAAAAAGCTGAAAATCGCCTGGAGCGATAACCTGAACCTGATGCCGGCCGACCCGGTGGTATTGCGGGAAGCAAGGAGAGCTATTGACGTGTTCCGCGGTCTGGGTGGTGAGGTGGTGGAGGACTGCCCCGATTTCAGCGGGGCCAGGGAGACGGCGTTGATATTGCGGGGGGTGCGCTTTGTTGCCGTGTACGGGGAGCAGTACCGCAACGACCCCGAGTTCCGGCGCCTGGTGAACCCGCTGGTGACGGGCAACATCGAGCAGGGGTTCAAGCTATCGGTTGAGGAGATAGCCTGGGCGCACCGGCAGCGGTCAGAAATCTGGAACAGGGTGAGGGCTTTCTTTGATAAATACGACCTGCTGCTGACACCGACGGCGCCGATTCCCCCCTTCCCCGCCGAGGTAAAGTTCCCCACCGAAATCGCCGGCCAGCCAATGGAAAACTACATCGACTGGGCGATGCTGACCTACGCCATCACCATGACCGGCCACCCGGCGGTATCAGTGCCCTGCGGCTGGACGGAAAACGGCCTGCCCATCGGGGTGCAAATCGTGGGCAGGCATCACGGTGAAGCCGCCCTACTGAAAGCGGCGGCGGCGTATGAGCAGGCGGCGCCGTGGGCGGACAAAAGGCCAAAAATCAGTTAATTAAATAGGTTTTCACTAACGCCGGTCATTCACGCCGGCACCCCAGAAGTCCGGCCGGCTCTTAACCTCATTGATAAAGTCGGGTTTATTTGCCAGCCATCTGCTGAATTATCTTGGCGACCGCGGACCAGTCTTTGCCCCCCAAGCCGGCGGCCCTCGCCGCCTCAATCAGCTGCCGTGTCAGACTGCCAGCCAGCAGCGGGATTCTGGTGGCCTCGGCGGCGGAAAGTATCAGGCCGAGGTCCTTGGCCATAAGGTCAACGGTGAAGCCGGGGGCAAAGTCTTCGTTGGCCGGACTACCGGGGATGACGTTGGGGTAGGGCACCCGCGTCTGCAGCACCCAGCTGTTGCCGGAGCTGGCGCTCATGACGTCATAGAGTACTTTGGGATCGGCACCGAGTTTGACGCCAAACAGGAAGCCCTCAAAGACGCCGATGCCGGCGATAGCGGCGGCCAGGTTGTTGGCCAGCTTGACCACCTCGCCCATGCCCACGTCGCCAGCGTGAATGATTTTCTCCCCCATAACCTCAAGGATTGGTTTGCACTGCTCAAAGAGCTCTTTTTTGCCTCCCACCATTATGGACAGGGTGCCATCGGCGGCCTTGGGGGGCGCGCCGCTCACCGGCGCGTCCAGCATATCAATTCCCTTCTCGGCCGCCGCCGCCGCCACTTTGCGGGTCACGATAGGGTCGATGGTGCTCATATCGATAATGATGCCGCCTTTTTTCAGCCCGGCGAGGACGCCGTTGGGGCCATACATTAATTGCTCCACGTGCGGCGACGAGGTCACCATGGTGATGACGATTTCTGAATTTTCGGCTACCTCGCGTGGAGAACTGGCCGCTCTGGCGCCGGCTTTCACCAGTTCCTGAACCGGCTCGGGCCGTATGTCATGCACGGTCAGCGGATAGCCGGTCTTGACCAGGTTAAGTGCCATCCCTTTGCCCATATTGCCCAAACCGATAAAACCGAGCTTTTTCATTACGCCTCCTTTATTAACCGAGATGGACAGGGCTTCAGATTATTTCTTCTTGACCGTTTCTCTGACTGCCTGGGCGATGTATCGGGCTGATATTTCGTATTCCTCTTTCAGTTCCGGCAAAGTGGCGGACTGGCCGAACCGGTCTTTGATGCCGACCCGGTTTACGAGTGCGGGTGAATTCTCGGCCACAATCTCGGCCACCGCCCCGCCCAGGCCACCGATGATGCTGCTGTCTTCCACGGTGACGATGGCGCCCGTCTCTTTCGCAGCCTTGGTTATCGCCTCTTCGTCAATCGGCTTGATGGTGTGCATGTCCAGCAGGCGCACCTTGATGCCTTCTTTGGCCAGCGTTTCAGCGGCTTCCAGCGCATCTGAAAGCATCATGCCGGTGGAAATTATGGTGGCATCACTGCCGTCAGTCACCGTCACCGCCTTGCCCAGCGCAAACGGAAAATCATCCCGGTATACGGTGGGCACGGCCGGATTGGAGATGCGCAGGGCGGCGGGACCAACGTGCTCGGCAATGGCGCGGGTCATTTTCTTCGTCGACACGGGGTCGCCCGGGGAAACGAGCACCATGTTGGGGATGGCGCGCAGGGCGGCGATTTCTTCAATCATCTGGTGCGAGCCGCCCATGAAAGGCCAGAGCATGCCGGAGTTGCAGAGCATGATTTTAACATTCAGCTTGTCAAAGGCCACGTTCTGCCGTATCTGGTTGTACGCCCGGCCCACGGCGAAGATGCTGTGGCAGTGCGTGAACGGCAGGTAGCCGCCACCGGCCAGACCGGCGGCGGTGGTGATGAGGTTCGCCTCGGCGATGCCCACGTCATAGATGCGGTCGGGGTGCTCCTTCTGCAAGAATTCACCGGCGGCGCCGCGGGGAAAGTCGCCGTAAAGGAGCACTATTTTGCCGTTTTTCTTGGCCAGCTCCAACATTTCTTCATGGTAAGCCTGGTACATGGCCTTCATTTCACCGAGTGGTTCCAGCACATAATTACGTTTCATCTTTCACTCCCTTGTGGTCTTATTGCGATTGGCGTGAGGCCGTCTATTTGAGTGCCTCCATAGCCTCGGCGTACATTTCGTCGGAAATATTGCAGAAATGCAGGTTCTTGTGCTCGAAAGAGGGTACCCCCTTGCACTTGGTGGTGTGGGCGATGATAATGTGCGGCTTGCCCTTGACTTTGTCCGCGTTTTCCAGGGCGGTGAGGATGGCCTCAAAGTCGTGGCCGTCAATCTCGACGGTGTCCCAGGCGAAGGCCTTCCATTTGTCCACCCAGGGCATCATATTCATCCTTTCCTCAATCGTGCCGCTGGACTGGAACTTATTGTGGTCTAATATGGCGATGAGGTTGTCCACCTTGTAGTGTAGCGCCGCCATGACCGCTTCCCATATTTGCCCTTCATTGCTTTCCCCGTCGCCTATGATGCAGTAAACGCGGTAGCGGGGGGTGGGACGACCGGAAGAGTCCTTGGGGGCATCGATGCGGGCCGCCAGCGCCTCTCCAAAGGCAAAGGAAAGGCCCTGGCCCAGCGAGCCGCCGGAATACTCAACGCCCGGCACAATCCGCTCCGTATGCGCCTGAAGCGTGCCTCCCATCTGGCCATAGGACTTGTACAGTTCTTTCGAGAAGTAGCCTGCCTCACCGAGGGCGGCGTAGACCGTCTCACAGCAGTGGGCTTTGGAGACGATGAGCCGGTCCCTGCTCTCCAGGTCAGGGTTTTTGGGGTCGTGCTTCATGTGGTGGAACATCAGCGCGGCGATTATATCCGCCTGAGAAAACGAGCCGCCTATCCATCCCAGCTCACCGGCCCGTATCATCTCCACCGCATCCCGGCGGAGAATCTTGGCTTTCTCGGCCAGTTTCTGAATCAGTTTTGCATCGTGGGCCATAGTCTGAGTACCTCCTGTAACATGCTAGATATATATTATACGGACGGCGCTATAAGCGCAAACCGCATTTTCACCACATCAAAACGAAAAGGGAAGGTGCCAACAGTCATTTGCCGATTCCTTCCCTTTTTCATAGCGCTCAATTCGACCATAATGAAGGTACTGTTAATAAGAACCGCGCTGAAATCAGGCCGGTGATTACAATATCTCGTTTATGGTCTTGATAAGTTTTGCCTCGTTGGGAATCCAGTAGTCTTCCAGGACAATGCCGTATGGTACTGGCGTATCCGGTGCGTTAACTCGCTTTATCGGGGCGTCAAGGTAGTCAAACCCTTCATCGGCAACTATTGCCGCCACCTGGCCGGCGAAACTGCCCGTCTGGCATTCCTCGGTGAAGACGACCAGGCGTCCCGTCTTCGCTACTGATTTCAGCACCGTCTCTTTATCAAATGGCACGATGGTGCGCGGGTCAATCACTTCCAGGCTGACGTTCTTTTCTTTCTGCAGTGTTTCCGCCGCATTCAGTGCCCGTGTTACCATGGCTGCCGTGGCGACCACGGTAACATCGCTCCCTTCCCGCTTGATTTCCGCCTGTCCGAAGGGGATGAGGTATTCCTCTTCTGGTGCCTCGCTTTTCGGTCCAGACCACATCAAATATTTATGCTCGAAGAACATCACCGGGTTGTCGTCCCGGATGGCGGTCTTGAGCAGTCCCTTGGCATCGTAGGCATTTGATGGCAGGACAATCTTCAGTCCCGGTATGCTCATCATCATGCCTTCAATGCTCTGGGAATGCTGGGCGGCGGAGCGTCGGCCGGCACCGGTGAGGGCGTCCATGGTAAGGGGCATTTTAATCTTGCCCCCGAACATGTACTTCATCTTGGTCATCTGGTTCATGATTTCATCCCAGGCCACCCCCAGAAAGTCGGCGAACCGCATTCGCGCAATCGGCCTCAAGCCGGTTATGGCGGCGCCGATTGAAGCACCGAGAATGGCGGCCTCGGAAAGAGGGGTATCCCTGACCCTGTCTATGCCGTATTTCTGGTACAGGCCGCCGATTTCACCCATCAGGCCGCCCATCGGTCCCACGTCTTCACCGATGATGAATACCGCCGAGTCCCGGGCCATTTCTTCGTCTAAAGCTTCACCAATCGCCTGTCTGAAATTAATCTCTCTCATTCCGGTCTCCTACGAATAAACGTTTTCCAGAGTCTCTTCCAGTTCCGGGAAGGGGCTCTCCAGAGCAAATTTTATGGCCTCTTCCATTTCGGCTATCGCTTCTTTATCAATATCCTCAGCCTGTTTTTTAGTCAGGACCTTCATCTCAAGCAATTTTTTCCGATATTGGGCAATCGGGTCCTTCTTCATCCAGCGGTCAATCTCTTCCTGGGGGCGGTAGGTACCGGAATCGCCCTCAAAGTGACCGCGGTAGCGGTATGTCTTGGCCTCGATAAGGGTCGGGCCCTGCCCGTTTCTGGCCCTGGCCACCGCCTCCCCCGCCGCTTCATAGACCGCCAGGACATCCATGCCATCAACTACAACTCCCGGAATCCCGTAGCCGGCGGCTCTATCAGCTACGTTGGCCACGTTCAGCGAGGTGGTGGTGGGCACGGAAACCGCCCATAGGTTGTTCTCGCAGATGAAGACAACCGGTAAAGACCAGACCGAAGCCAGGTTTATGCCCTCATGGAAGCGGCCTGTATTGGAGGCGCCGTCGCCAAAGAAGCAGATGGTCACCTGGTCAGTGCCTCTCATTTTTGCAGATAGCCCGGCGCCGGTGGCGATGGGAATGCCGGAGCCAACGATGCCGGCCGCACCCAGTATGCCGATATCCAGGCTGGCGATGTGCATTGACCCACCCTTGCCCAGACAATAGCCGGTCTTCTTGGCAAACATTTCCGCCATCATCTTGTTGGGCTCACCACCCTTGGCAATCAGGTGCCCATGTCCGCGGTGGGTACTCATAATGTAGTCCTCTTTTTTCAGGTGAGCGATTGCCCCGGTGGCCACCGCCTCCTCACCGATGTAGACATGTACACTGCCGGGGATATTGCCATCGGCAAACTCACGGACAACACGTTCCTCGAACCGCCTGATGCGGACCATCGTCCGAAACATCCAGTTCAGCTTTTCCTTTTCAATAGCCATAGTTGTTCCCCTCTCTGTAACCGGGATTAATCAGCGGAGATTATGAAACGAGTTGATGTTTTTGCACACCAGCACATTTCAATCAGCCCCAGTTATTATATAATATCTATTTCAGAAATGTGAAATTCGGTCACCAGGACCGGATGGTCTGCGAGATACCGCCGTCGACAATCAAGGTAGTTCCGGTGATGTATTTGGCCTCGTCGGAGTTGAGGAAGAGAGCGGCATTGGCGGTGTCCCAGCCTTCACCCTGCCGGCCCATGGGGCACATGGCATCACGGCGGCGCCACATTTCCTCCACATCGCCTCCTGCCCAGGCATCCTTGTTATAGTACTGGGCCTGAGGGGTCTTCATCAGCCCCGGCAGAATGACATTGCAGCGGATGCCTTTGGCGGCATACTCGAGAGCGATGTCCCTGGTGAGGGCGATAATCGCCGACTTTGAAGCGGCGTAGGCACAGTTGGGCAGGGTGTACCGTATGGCACCCACGGAAGCGATATTGGTGATGGAGCCTCCTCCCTGCTTCAACATGTGGGGGATGACATATTTGCTGGTGAGTAACATGCTCTTCACGTTGACGGCCATCACCTTGTCCCAGGTCTCTTCATCAGTCTCAACGACGCCACCCCACTGCCCGATGCCCACGTTATTGTGCACGATGTCAATCCGACCGTACTTCTGGAGGCAGGCCTCCACCATTTTCTGGCAGTCGCTGGCTTTGGAGACATCGGCCCGGAAGGTAATGCACTCGCCGCCTTCCTTGTCGATGATGCTTTTCGTTTCCTCGGCGGCCTCGAGGTTATAGTCAACAGCCATTACTCTGGCACCTTCCCGGGCAAAGACGACGGCCGTCGCTTTGCCGTTGCCCCAGCCGGGAAGAACGGAACCCGCCCCGGTAACGATGGCTACTTTACCTTTTAATCTATCTCCCATATCTGATACCTCTCTTATTCACTATTTCTTTTCCGGCGACCATGACCGCTGAGTCTGGGCAAGACCGGCATCAACCAGCAGGGTGGTCCCGGTAATATAGTTTGCATCATCGGAGGCGAGGAAGAGGGCCGCATAGGCCACGTCCCAGGATTCGCCCTGCTTTCCGGTGGGGCACATGGCGTCACGCCGCTGCCACATCAGTTCCACGCTGCCGTCGCCGTAAGCATCGGGGTTGTAATATTCGACCATCGGGGTCTTCATCATCCCGGGCAGAATGGCGTTGCAGCGTATGCCTTTGTCTGCGTATTGAATAGCCACTTCCCGGGTGAGGGCAATAACACCGGCTTTGGAGACGGAATAGGCGAGTGCCGGTGCCGGCTGGCACCTGATGGCACTGAGCGAGGCGATGTTAACGATAACGCCGCGGCCCTGTTTTTCCATGTAGGGCAGGGCGTATTTACAGGTGAGGTACATGCTTTTCAGGTTGATGGCCATGGTCTTGTCCCAGGTTTCCTCCGGCAGCTCCACCGGCCCGCCATAGCCACCCATTCCCACGTTGTTGTGCAGGATATCAAGTCGACCGAACTTCTCGATGCACGCCTCCACCATCTTCTGGCAGTCGCTGGCCCTGGAGACATCGGCATTGAATGAGATGCAGGTGCCGCCTGCCTGCTCGATGATGCGTTTCGTTTCCTCGGCGGCTTCAAGCTTATAATCGACCGCCATTATCCTGGCGCCTTCCCGGGCAAAGATGGTGGCGGTCGCCTTGCCGTTGCCCGTTCCGGCCATAATTGAGCCGGCGCCGGTGACAATGGCCACTCTATCTTTTAAGCGTTCTCCCATTGTTCTTCCTTTCCGTCAATATGCGAGTGACTATTTTGATTCCGGTGACCAGGTTCTCATCGTCCCGGTGAGGCCACCGTCAACAATCAACGTGGTTCCGGTGATGTATCTGGCATCATCAGAGGCGATGAACAGCGCGGCATAGGCGATATCCCAGGGTTCCCCCTGTTTTCCGGTGGGTGACATGGCATCCCGCCGCCGCCACATTTCCTCAATATCGCCGCCCCACATATCGGTATAGTAGCGCGCTACCCGCGGCGTCTTCATCAGCCCCGGAAGGATGGCGTTACATCGGATACCCTTGGCCGCGTATTGAATGGCCACTTCCCGGGTCAGGGCGATAACGCTGGCTTTGGATACGGAGTAAGCCAGCATGGGTTTTGGCTCCGCCCGCAGCGCGGCGATGGA
>CAZQWO010000020.1:0-5641 GCA_964597015.1 uncultured Dehalococcoidaceae bacterium | reverse complement strand
GGAGACATCGGCCTGGAAGGTGACACATTGTCCGCCTTCCTGCTCTATGATGCGTCTGGTTTCTTCAGCAGCCTCCGGGTTGATGTCAACCGCCAAGACTTTGGCGCCCTCCCGGGCAAAGAGGATGGCTGTGGCCTTGCCGTTCCCCATACCGGGACCGATGACACCAGCTCCGGTAATTATGGCCACTTTATCTTTCAGGCGTTCTCCCACAGCTCTTTCTCCTCAGGTAATGCGGAGAAGTAATAATCGCTGTAAATGGTGTATCGGCCACGCCCCATCAAGGGATTAAAAGTACCTTGCCCGCCTCACCGCTTTCGGCCAGCTTGAAAGCCTGCTCGAATTCAGCCAGCGGGAAACGGTGGGTTATTATCGGCATGGGGTCAAACCTGCCCGTGTCCAGCATAGCCCGGACCTGCCACCATGTCCGCCAGACTTCACGGCCGAACACACCCCTTACACTGGCTTCCTTGAGTATGATATTGGGGTGGAAGTTGAATTCCATTGGCCCCGAGGGCACGCCGACCAGGCTTACCCTGCCCTCACGTTTCAGCACCTCAAAACATAACCTGGTGGCCTCGGCATTACCGCTGAGTTCAACGGACACATCCACGCCAAAGCCGCCGGTTGCTTCCATAATGGTCTTGACCGGGTCCTGCTCTTTGGCGTTGATGATGGTGGCATCGGGGAAGAGCTTTCGTGCCATATCCACTCTTTTGGGTGCTACTTCAATGCCGAACATCTTGGTGGCCCCGAATACCCTGGCGGCACCAAGGGCGAACATGCCGATGGGTCCGCAGCCAAAAACGGCTATGCTTTTACCGTTGATTTCCCCTACCATGACACCATGCATCCCTACGCCGAGCGGCTCGTGGATGGCGCCTAGTTCGTAGGAAGTGCCCGGCGGGTGTTTCCAGCAGACCTGGGCGGGCACGGCCATATATTCGGCGAAGGCGCCGTCAAGCGTGTGGCCGAGGAGGCCCATGTTCAGACAGTTGAGTGCAGCGTCGTTATGGCAGTAGTAACATTCCCCGCAGAAAATGTGTGGCTCCGGGGAAATCCAGTCGCCCTTCTTGAGGTTGGTCACGCATTCGCCCACTTCCACCACCTCGCCGCACGTTTCATGACCGGTAACGATGGGCAATTGCATCATTTTCATGATATTGGGTGATGAATGGTAGGCGTGGATATCGCTGCCACAGATTGCAGTGCCCATGATTTTGACCAGGACATCCTTGGGCCCGATTTTGGGCATATCAACATCCTTGTACTCGTATCCAATCGCTTCACTTGTTTTCGCCAGTGCTTTCATTTTGTCTTCTCCCTCTTCGTATCAGGGTTTACCGTCAGATGTGTAAGCCGGTACCACCCATAGAAAATCCCCGGTAGATTCCTCTTAGATGAGTTCATTACCGGGGAACTCTGTGCCTGTTCTGTCTATTCTGGTATGCTGAATGATGATGGTTGTTGAGGATACGTCAGTTGATTCAGGTTCAGATATACCAGCGAACATCATTATCTATTATACCGCATCCCGGGACACAAGACCAGCCAGCAAGTACCGCCATAGCATTTCTTTTAGCTCTTGGCCAGAGCTTCCAGCATCTTGTCGGCCGCCTCTTTGGCGGTCATACCAGAGGCGACGCCCATCTTCTTGGCCGTCTCATTGGCTGCGGAGATTTTTCCCTGTTCATACGTGCTCATCCCCGAGCCAATCTTGGCCGACATCGCTGCCACAGCCGCGGCCGGAATGCCATGCTCATCGCACATTTTGAGGGCGGCGATACCGCCGTCATTCTTGCCCATACCGGCGTCGTTGCCAATCATCGCGCCCATTCCGGTGTCTATGGTCATTTCACCGACGTTTACCCCGCAGTGGGAACCATCAACAAAGACATCACCCTTGCTTCTCTCGTCCATGCCTGCCGCGGAATCAGCGACGACGATTTTACGGTTTCCAGATTGCTTTATTACAGTTATATTACCAGCCAATGGTTACCTCCCCTTGTTCAATGTTGTTAGCCCCGTTGTTTTAAAACGCCTGCCAGCATTTTATCGGCCGCTTCTTTGGCAGACATGCCTGCGGTGATGCCCATCTCTTTGGCCACTTCATTGACCGCTGATATGACCCCGTCGTCGTAGGTGGACTGGCCAATGCCGATTTCAGCGGACATGGCGGCCACGGCGGCGGCGGGAATGCCGTGCTCCCCAAGGGTTTTCAGGCTGGCTATCCCGGCATTCTCCAGGCCAATACCGGCATCATTGCCGATCATCCCGCGGGCACCGCTCGGTAGTAAATAGTCGGGAGCGATATTGGCACCGCAGTGCGAGCCGTCAACGACGATATCACTCTTATTATCCTCTGTAACTGAGGTCGCGGAATTGGCAATGACAATGCGAAATCCGCCGGTCTCTTTCACCACTTTATGAACTTCATGCGTCATAAATCCTGCCTCCCCGTATCTGAATTAATTATCTAGTACTGGTTACTAGCGTATCATCTGGCCCGGTAGCCAGGTAATTATCTGCGGAAAGATTGTGAATATGATGAGCCCGAGGATAATCAGGGCCACGTGTGGCAGCACGCCTTTGATGATGTCCCCCATGGTGATGCCAAGCTTCGGGTCGCAGGCTCCACGGCAGATGAAGATTCCGGAGGCAAAAGGCGGGGTCATAAATGCCATCTGCAGGTTGATGCAGACCATGATGGAGAACCAGAGGATGTCGAAGCCAGCTGCCTGGGCAATGGGGGTGATAATAGGTACCATGATGTAGACGATGCCGATCCACTCGATGAACATGCCCATGATAAAGATGATGACCATGATTATGGCAAAGACACCCCACCTGCCGCCGGGGGCACTCAAAATGATATTGGACATAACTTCACGACCACCGCCGCCGAGGAAAACGGCAGTAAAGGCGACGGCCATGGTGACGATGATGAAGATGAAGCCACACGCCCGCATCGTAACCAGAGCGGTTTCCTTCAGCACCTGCCAGCTGAACCGACGGTAAGCGATGGTGATTAAGATGGCGGCGAAGGCACCGACGCCGGCCGCTTCAGTGGGAGGGGCTATGCCCAGGAAGATAACGCCCAGTACCGACAGGATGAGAATGGCGATGGGAACAATGGAGACCGCCAGCAAATAGGTTTTCCTGAGGAAAGGAACCCTCCTGTCTTCAGGTGGTACTGATGGCGCAATCTGCGGCTGGAGGAAGCTGCGCACGGTAATATAGACTACGTACAGACCGGACAGTGTGAATCCGGGCAAGAATGCGCCGAAGAAAAGCTTGCCCACGGAAATGCCGGCCATCGGTCCGTAAAGCACGAGCATAATGCTGGGCGGGATTAGAATGCCCAGACAGCCTCCGGCGGTCACGGCGCCTGTGGCCAGGGCCTTGCTGTAACCGCGCTTGAGCATTGACGGGAGGACGGCCAGCGCCAGCATGGTGATGGAGGCGGCAATGATGCCCACGGTGGCGGCGATGATGGTGCCCATGAGAACGGTAACTACTGCCAGGCCGCCCCTCAGGCCACCGAGCCACAGGTACAGAGCGTCATACAGCCGTTCCGCTATACCCGAGCGTTCCAGCATCACTCCCATAAAAACAAACAGAGGCACCGCGATGAGAACATAGTTGGTGACAATGCCGTAGATACGCGTATAGATGACATCAGCGACACTCCAACCAAAAATACTGAAGCCGACGAATAAGGCCAAGGCTCCAACGATAAAACCGAGAGGATAACCGGTCAAGACCCCGATGAAAACACCACCCATCATGATGGCGGTAACCATTTCCGGACTTAAATCAATCATATGGTTTACCCCTCATCAGAAGATACGTATCACGAATAAACTGGGCCACAGCCTGAAAGGCAAACAGGACAAGTCCATACAGTATTACTGTTCTCAATGGTCCCGCCGGTGGGTACCAGCCGGTAATGGGCATCTTCTCACCGGTTGCCCAGGCATCAAACATCCAGTTCCAGGAGACATAGGATAGCAGAAAGATAAACGGGAAAAAGAGGAACAGAGCGCCAAGGAAGTCAATGAGAGCCTGCCATCTCGGAGGGAGGTGTGCGTATATTATATCAACCCTGACGTGTGCCTTGTGTCGATGCGTATAAGCAAAGGCGAGGACATAAGAACTGGCAGCGAGCATGACGTGGAGCTCATACCCCCAGAGGGTCGGCTTGGTAAAAACATAGCGCAGTGTGACTTCAAGGGTCACCAGCGGCACCAGGGCTACGATAAGCCATCGTCCTGACCTCGCCGTCCACTCACTGATAGTATCAACGGTATGAAGAAATTTTTTCATTATTGTTCTTTTCTAGTTATTAAGCTTCCCCGCCCCGAAGATGGCTCCGGGGCGGGGAATTTGGTGCTAGGGATTACAGACGTGGATAGGTTTTTGCATAGGCGTCGCGCCAGTTCTGGAGCGATTTCATCAGCCTGTCGTAGAACGGGTCTTCAGCCATTCGCTTGGCGTAGAAGGCGTTGGAAAGCTCAACCAGCTTATCCTCAAGTGATTTGGGCGCGGGTTCAACGTTGACGCCGAATTCAATCCATTGCTGGGTAGCAAGGGTGTTCTTGTAGGTCCACTCGGCGTAGTGCCTGATGCCCTCAGCCCAGACCAGTTCGGTGAATATCCATTTCAGGTCGTTGGGCAGGGCAGCCCATGACTTCTCGTTGACGATGTAGATGTACATGTCGGTGGGCTGGCGGACAGGGGAGACGTAGGCGTAATCCGCGACCTCGTTGAAGCCCAGTGTGACATCAGCGGCGAGGCTGGAGTGCTGGAAACCGTCAATGACGCCGCGCTGCATCGCCTCGTAGATTTCTCCAGAAACGGTGGCGACAGCAGCCACACCCAGCGGGCTGAAAATCTCCGCCTCGTCTCCGAGGAGGCGCATCTTCTTGCCGTCCAGGTCGTCGGGACCGGTAATCGGGAAGTCGGTATAGAGGAAGGTTTCCGGCTCGCGGCAGATAGCCCCTATAGGTTTGAGATTCTCATATCCGCCATTGTCGAACATCTCCTTCATCAGCGTGAAACCCTCGCCATACAGATACCACATGTAGTACTGAAGGGCGGTGGGGCCGCCGACGGTGGTGGAGAACGGTGGTGAGGCAGCCATGTCACCTACCCAGAGTATGGGGCCCATGGAACAGCCATCAAGGATGCCTTTTTGTACCCCTTCATGCTCGGTATCGGCGGGGACGATGGCGCCACCCTCATTGGGCTGAATAACAAAGCGCCCGCCGCTGGCGGCTTCAATGGCTTTGCTGACCCTGGTCAGTGACAGGGCGGTTGTCATGGTGCTCGGGTTGTCATCCTGCATGATCCACTTGATCACTTCAACGGGCTGTGCGGGAGCTGGAGCTGGTGCTGGTGCTGGTGCTGGTGCAGGAGCCGGCGCTGGTTTGGCGCAGGCCGCGGCTAGGCTGCTAACCAGTACAACAATTAATACTAATGCAAATACTAATCTTTTGCTCAATTCATCCTCCTTACTAAAATATAGTCGTTAAGCAACGGTACTTTCTGAAAGTGGTCACCCCCTTTCATATACTATTGAGCGATAACCCGTAAACTGTGGAAAATATATAATGAGGTTATCAATTACAACGTACTGACG
>CAZQWO010000019.1:0-17964 GCA_964597015.1 uncultured Dehalococcoidaceae bacterium | reverse complement strand
CCAGAGGGCTGTTAAAAGCAGTGCACGACAGCATCGAGTCGGGCGAGACCGATGCCGAAATCGCCTTCGTCTTCTGCAGCCGCGAGCATGGCGAGACGGAACAGACCGACATCTTTCTCCGCATGGTAGAAGAAGAATACCGCATTCCGCTGGTCACCTTTTCCTACCAGAAATACCGGGCAAAAGTGGAGAGTTCAGACGGTGTCCCCGATGAAGTTTGGCCTTCGTGGCGACTTGACTACGACCGTGAGGTGATGTCCAGGCTGCATGATTTCAAACCTGACCTGTGCGTGCTGGCCGGGTACATGCTCATCGTTGGGCCAGAGATGTGCCAGAAGTATGATATGGTCAATCTCCACCCGGCGGCACCCGGTGGCCCGGCCGGGACCTGGCAGGAAGTCATCTGGAAGCTGATAGACACCGATGCGGAGTCGACTGGCGCCATGATGCACCTGGTCACGCCGGAGCTGGACAAGGGGCCGGTGGTAACTTACTGCACCTTCCCGATTCGCAGTGGACCTTTTGACCGGTGCTGGTCAGAGATAAAAGGGAAATCAGCATCGCGGGTAAAGCAGGAACAGGGCGAGGAGAATGCCCTTTTCCAGCTGATACGGCAGCAAGGCGTGGTCCGGGAACTGCCGCTGGTTATCACCACCATTCAGGCTTTCAGCCAGGGCAGGGTGAGAATAACGCCCGATAAGCAGGTAGTTGACGCCAGCGGCCAAACGATAAAGGGATATGACCTCACTGCCGAAATCGATGAGAAGGTTCGCGGCTCTATCTGATAGCACAACCTATTCACAGTAGCGTGCACTGGAAACAAAATTCCCCTCCCTGCCGGAAAGCGGGAGGGGAACTCATTTCTCAGGCTGAATCCCGGCTATTTCTTGGCCGTTTTCGCGCTGCCCTCTTCCGGCTTTCTCAGGACCTCGTCAATCAGCCCGTATTCCACCGACTGTTCCGCGTTGAGGTAAAAATCGCGGTCGGTATCGTGGACAATCTTTTCCATCGTCTGACCGGTGTGCTTCACCAGGATATTCCTGATGACGTCCTGCACGCGCATGATTTCGCGGGCGGCAATCTCGATGTCAGCGGCGTATCCCTGGGCGCCACCGAAGGCCTGATGCATGTGGATGGTGGAGTTGGGCAGGGCATACCGTTTACCCTTGGCGCCAGCGCAGAGCAGCACCGTGCCCATGCTGGCCGCCAGACCAATACAGATGGTGGAAACCTCGGGCTGAATGAGCTGCATGGTGTCGTAAATCGCCAGTCCGGCATTGATGACGCCGCCCGGGCAGTGAATGTAGAGGCTGATTTCCTTGTCCGGGTCCTCCCGCGCCAGATAGAGCAACTGGGCGATAATGACGTTGGCCACCTGGTCGTTAATGGGCAGGCCCAGCATAACGATGCGCTCCTTCAGCAGCAGCGAGTAGATGTCAAAGGCCCGCTCCCCCCTGGCGCCACTCTCAATTACCATCGGTATGACATTCGCTGGATTGACATTCATTTATCAGCCACCTCCTTTTTCTGTTTTCCTTTCTTCTTCTTCTCGCCTTGAGCTATTGCAGTCAGTCGTCCGACCGTTTTGCGTGTCAATAATACCTGCCTCATGGAATCGCGGGAAGCCGGTGACTTTAGCGCTTTCTCCAGCTCTTTATTCCCCCCGGCGACGTTTTTCAGCATCGCTTCTATCTCTTCATCTATCTCTTTCTCACTGACCTCTATCTTTTCCGTTTCGGCCACTTTACCCAGGACCAGAGACTGTGTTACCCTTCTGGTCGCCACCGGCTGTAATTCTTCGTGTAGCTGTTCCTCCGTTTTGTCAATGCTTTTCAAATATTCTTCAAGATTTGCACCCTGCTGTTCAAACTGCCGGGCCTGCTCGTGCATCATACTATGTATTTCGGCGTCCACCAGAATGGGCGGAAATTCAACCTTGGCGGTGGCAACCACCGCATCAACAGCCTTTTCTTCGAAATCGGCTTTTACCCTGGCCTCGGCTCTCAGTTTCAGGTTTCTGGTTACCTCTGCCTTCAAATCATTCAGGTTCTTTATCTCTGGCCCCAGTTGCGCCGCAAAATCATCATTAAGTTCAGGCAATATTTCCTGCTTCACTTCCAGTATTTTCACGGTGAAGTGAGCTTCTTTCCCGGCTAATTCCTTGCGGAGATAGTCTTCGGGAAGTTTGATATCGAAACTCTTCTCATCGTCTTTTTTCAACCCGGCAATCTCTTCGGCAAAGCCCGGCGCCGGAGAGTTAGCCTCCCGGGCAACAAGGTACTGCGCGCCTTCTCGATTTATAAACGTGGCGCCGTCTACGTCGCTTTCGATATTAAATATAGCCAGGTCGCCAAACTCAATCGCCCGGTCCACCGATTCCCAGGTAGCGTTTTGATGACGAAGCTGCTCAATCACTTCCTTTACATTGGCATCGGTTACCTTCACCGTTTCAGGTTTTAGCCTGACTTTTTGATAATTACCCAGCTGCACCTCCGGTGCCAGAGGCACTCTGACCTTGAAGATAACCGGGTCGGTCTGCACCAGTTCAATCTCCGGCCGGGCGATAGTTTCTATCTGCTGCTCCTCGATTGCTTTTTCATAGGCCTGCGGCAGCAGATGGTTGAGCGCATCTTCGAGTACGCTGTCGCTGTTCATATATCTTTCCAGCAGGGCGCGTGGCGCCTTGCCCTTGCGGAAGCCGGGGATATCGGCCCGCTTGGCCAGACGCTGATAGGATGCCGTTAAGGACTCCTCAACCTCCGGCGCTTCCATCTCAATGGTTAGAAATGCCTGCCTGTTTTCTGTCTTCTCTCTGGTTACCTTCACAGTTGCTCCATTTTTTACCCGGCGCTTCTTTTATCCTGAAAATATTTTAATAGACCGGTGATATTCATCGCCACTATGCCGTCGGCCAGGTACTGATAGAGAGGTTCTAATTCCCTGGCCGGTTCCAGCTCCGAATAAAGCCGGGCCCTTATCTTTTTAAAGGCGACTTCATAGCCGCCGTCACTCAAGGCCTGAGATATGAGCGCATACCAGGCCTTGAGTTTATCCATAGCCATCTCTATGCTTTCTCTGACTTTATCAGAGGCGTCAAAATGGGCGAAGTAAATCGTGTCTGCGTTCAAGGCCATTAATTCTTGCAGTGATTTCAGGGAAAGCTCGTAGTCAAAGGCGGGGGGAGGCGTGGCTGGCATCAGCACCCTGCCTTCGGCAACCGAAATGCCGACGGCGTCGCCGCTGAACACGCCATTGCTTCGACTCTCCAGAATGCATAATTGGTGCGGGGCGTGTCCCGGCATGTGAAGAATACGCAGACTTTGCCTTTCACCGAGTTTGAGCACCTCGTTGCCGCATACCGGCATTATCTTTGCCTCTTCAATTGGCGTCACCGGCCCGGTCTTCTGCACCATCCTCTCGCCCATGGTGGAGGCGAAGCTTTTCATCAGCCTCTCCGGGTTAATCAGATGTCTGGCAGCTTTTTCGTGGACCATAACCTGAGCTTGAGGCATATACTTTATCAATTCACCTGCCCCACCGGCATGGTCAAGATGAATATGGGTGGCGATAACATAGTTGATTTCGGCCGGGTCAACCCCGAGCTTCTTTATCCCCTCGAGAACCGTGGAAATTGAGGTCGCCGGGCCGGTATCCACCAGCGCTTTCTTTTCCTCGTTGATGAGGTAAACACTCCCCCACTTCGGGATACCGTAGAGCAGGTTGTCAATCAAAAAAATGTTTTCGGCTACTTCTTTTATGTCAACCATCTATTCTTCTTCGCGCAAAAGGATATGCAGTTCGGCAAGCTGTTCTTCCGTGACCGGCGCCGGGGCATTGAAGGTCAAATCGACGGCGTTCTGGTTCTTGGGGAAGGCGATTACCTCGCGGATGGTCTCCATGCCCGCCAGCAGCATCACAATGCGGTCAATGCCCAGCGCAATACCACCGTGCGGCGGTGCCCCATATTCGAACGCCTCAAGCATGTGCCCGAAACGCTCT
Organism: uncultured Dehalococcoidaceae bacterium; assembly: GCA_964597015.1. Lineage (GTDB taxonomy): Bacteria > Chloroflexota > Dehalococcoidia > Dehalococcoidales > RBG-16-60-22 > E44-bin89. The sequence continues at coordinate 13,965 of CAZQWO010000019.1, read as the reverse complement.
TCAATCTCCTGGTCAGTATAGCCGAGCAGCTGAAACACCTTGCGCTGGAGTTTTGCGGTGTAAATCCTGAGACTGCCGCCACCGATTTCAAATCCATTGCATATCATGTCATAGTGCTTGCCGCGCACTTTCTCCGGAGCCGTGTCCAGCAATGACTCGTCTTCATCCCACGGTTTGGTGAACGGGTGGTGCTCCGGTTCCCAGCATCCGGTTTCCCCGTTCTTTCTCAGCAATGGAAAATTCTTAATATAGGCGAAAGCGAGCGTGTCCGGGTCGGCCAGTTTCAGCCGCAGTCCGATTTCCTGCCTGAGTGCACCGAGCGCGCCGTTCACCGTTATAGGAGCGCCAGCGACAATAAGAAGCAGGTCGCCTATGCCGGCTTCCATACGCTCGGCCATGGCTTTTATCTGTTCCAGCGTCAGGAACTTGGCGGCTACCGAGTGGACCATGTCAGGAGTTAATTTATCCAGGCTGCCGCTCTCTGACTCGCCGAGCGCAATTGTTATCAGTCCACCCGCCCCACTGCTGCGGGCCAGCTGGTTCAAATCATCGAGCTGTTTCCGGCTGTAAGCAGCACAACCCGGCGCACGTATGCCTTTGACCTTTCCCTCACCGACAACTGCCGCCGTGAAAATTTCAAAATCAGACCGCGCCGCAATGTCCGAAAGGTCTTTAAGTTCAAGGCCAAAGCGCAGGTCAGGCTTGTCCGTGCCAAAGCGGTCCATGACATCGTCGAAGCCGAAGCGTGGAAATGGTGTCATAACCTTCATGTCCGGCTTAATGGTCGTCACCAGAGCGGTGAAGAGTCGCTCCATCAGCTCCAGGATATCCTCGTCTTCAACGAAACTCATTTCCAGGTCGAGCTGGGTGAATTCAGGCTGGCGGTCGGCCCTGGTGTCTTCGTCGCGGAAACAGCGGGCTATCTGATAATACTTCTCCATGCCGGCGACCATCAGCAGCTGCTTGAGTTGTTGGGGCGACTGGGGCAGCGCGTAGAATTTGCCAGGCTGGACACGACTCGGCACCAGATAGTCACGGGCGCCTTCCGGCGTGCTCTTGATGAGTATGGGCGTTTCAATCTCGATAAAATCCTCGGCGTCAAGAAAGTCGCGGATAAACCTGACCACCCTATGACGCAGCATCATGTTTTCCCGCATTCCGGCCCGCCGCAGGTCAAGGTAACGATATCTCAGGCGCAGGTTCTCCTCCACCTCAACATCCTCATTGATATAAAACGGCGGCGTCCGGGACGGGTTCAAAATCTCGGCCTCGCGTGCGGCTACTTCAACCTCTCCGGTGGGCAATTTAAGGTTCTCCGTTCCCGGCGGACGCATGGCCACCTCGCCTTTCACACGCACCACGTATTCACCGCGCATCCGGCTGGCCACTTTGTGACAGGACTTGGCCACTTCAGGATTGAAGGCGACCTGAACAATACCTTCCCGGTCACGTAGGTCAATGAAAATAAGGCCGCCGTGGTCGCGGCGCCTGTCTACCCATCCGGCCAGGGTTACCGCCTGACCGATGTGCTCTTTATTTAACTCACCACAGCTGTGACTTTTTAACAATGCCGGACCTCTGAACTATTGCTAGCCGGTTAAATGACCGACTTGACCGCATCGACGATTGTCCCCTCCTGGGGCAGCACCACCCTCTCCAGCGAACGGTTAACCGGTATGATGACATCGGGCGTGGCTACCCGCTGTATCGGCGCATCCAGGTGGTCAAAGGCACGTTCCTGAACCAGAGCCGCAATCTCCGCACCGACCCCGCATGTTTTCATCGCTTCGTGGGCGATTACCAGTTTCCCGGTCTTCTTTACCGAAGCAATTATGGTGTCAATATCCAGCGGGCAAAGCGTTCGCGGGTCAACGACCTCCGCGTCTACGCCCTCGTCGGCCAGCGTCTGGGCCGCATTCAGTGTCTTCGGCAGCATTGTCCCCCAGGCCACGATGGTGATGTCCTTGCCCTTCCTTTTGATTTCCGCTTCACCCAGCGGGATAAGATATTCCTCTTCCGGTACCGGCCCGCTGACACCATAGAGGACTCCCGGCTCCAAGAAGATAACCGGGTCAGGGTCTCTGATTGCCGATTTTAAAAGTCCTTTAACGTCATAAGGTGTGGACGGCATGACCACTTTCAGGCCGGGTACGTGGACAAACCAGGCTTCAAAACTCTGTGAGTGCTGCCCACCCAGGCCAATGCCTCCCTCGGCGGTGGCCCTGATGACCAGAGACACCTCGGGATGCCCTCCGGACAGATAGCGCATTTTGGCTGTCTGGTTGACGATTTCGTCCATGCATATCGTCATCCAGTCGACCCGCATTATCTCGGCTATGGGGCGCATTCCCGCCATGGCCGCACCAAGCGCATAGCCAATTATCGCCGTCTCAGATATGGGCGTATCAAGCACGCGTTCGTCACCGAACGCGTCATATACTCCTTTTGTCGCACCAAAAGCGCCACCCAGCACCCCGACATCCTCCCCCATGAGAAAAACCCTGTCATCTCGCGCCATCTCCTCCTTGATGGCCTCGGCTAACGCTTCACGATAACTTATCTGTCGCTGAGGCATTTACTTTACTCCTTCCTTGGCGTAAACCCACGTGAAAGCCGTTTCCGGTTCAGGTTCAGGGCTGTTCAGGGCAAAATCAGCCGCCTTATCAAATAGCTCCTGGCATTCCGCATCGATTTTTTCGGCAGCCCGGTCGTCCAGGTAACCCAGCTCTTTGAGCTTGGAGTGGAATAGCTTAATCGGGTCCTTATTGGCCTCCCAGTCATCAATCTCACCTTCGGGTCGGTAGACATTACCGCCGGGCACCTGGTCCATGCGCATGCTATGGCCACGCAAGCGGTAGGACACAGCTTCAATCAGGCTCGGTCCATCTCCTTTTCTGGCCCGGTCCGCAGCGCTTTTCACCGCTTCATAAACGGCGATGACGTCAGTACCGTCAACTCGATATCCCGGCATGTCATAAACATTAGCCCGGGCAGATATATCAATATTGGCGCAGGCTTTGCCCTGCGGCATGGACAGACCATACTGGTTATTGGTGCAGACAAACACCGTCGGCACCTTCCACACCGCCGCCAGGTTCAGCCCTTCGTGAAAAGTCCCCCGATTGGCCGCGCCATCGCCGAAAAATCCGAGACAAATCTGGCCCGTTTTTCTCATCTTGATGGCCAGGCCCACGCCGCCGGCGATATTGATACCAGCGCCGACAATGCCATTGGTGCCAAGAATCTGCCGGCTGAAATCTGACATGTGCATTGACCCACCCTTGCCTCCCGTGCAGCCGGTGGCTTTGCCCAGTACTTCAGCCAGTATGATATTTATGTCCGCGCCTCTGGCCAGCAGGTGCCCGTGGGCGCGATGGGTGGAAATTATGTAGTCTTTTTCGCCAAGAGCACTGCAGGCGCCAACAGCCACCGCCTCCTCACCGATGGAGACGTGTCCGGTACCGGGCACAAGCCCCTGTTTGGAGAACTCGGTAATGCCTTCTTCAAAGCGACGGATGGTGAGCATTCGCCGGTAGATATTAAGCAGAGCTTCTTTTGCCAGTGGCATATGAACTCCTTGCCGTTTATAAAATTGAATTAAACTCTCGCCGTTGACGATTCCAAAAGTATGTCCAGTGGCTTCTTCTGAAAGATACCATAATTTAGTTTACTCGTCAAAATGATGTCCTTCATTTGAAACAGCAGGTAGACTTCTATTAAGATACATTTAGCCAGAAAAGCTGTTTTAAAAGGGCTTACATCTGGCATAGGGGTGTAACCGCTTTGCTAAAAGACAGTAAATTGAGCGCCGTTTTTCGACGGTGGGGTGGAGGAACAGCATCATTCTTCACCTATACCCACTTCAGCCACGACCTGTGTGCCGGGTTGCTGACGGCACTGCTACCGCTGATTAAAGAGGGGCTGGGATTGACCTATCTGCAATCTGGCATATTGCTCTCCGCCTACACCATCACCTCCGGTCTTTCCCAGATTCCCGGAGGCTGGCTTGGTGACCGCTTGAGGAGAAGCACCATTATTGCGGTGGGGCTGGGCGGTATTGGCCTCTCCACGCTTGCCGTTGGCCTGAGCCCGTCTTATTATCCAATGATCGTCATCCTGATAATTATGGGCATTCTGGCCGGCGGCTACCATCCGTCGGCGGTGTCCATGCTCTCCGGCTACTATGAGGAGGCCAGACGGGGAAAGGTGATTGCCACGCACATGGTGGGCGGCAGCATCGGTTTCTCCACCGGGCCTCTTCTGGGAGGGCTGATTGCAGCATCTCTGGGATGGCGCTGGGCCTTTATCCTACTGGCAATACCTGCCATATGCGCAGCTCCCATAATAATAAAAAAGTTTGGCCTCGCCGAAAGAGCCTCCGGTATCCCGTCTTCAAGCAAACCCTCGGAAAATGAGCTGCCTCAAACACGGAAAGCCGGCATATTTCAGGTGCTGCGACCGCTTGCCTCCATTCTGTTCCTGTGCGTAACCATGCAGCTCATTGCCGGAGTCGCCATGTCCTTTGTCCCGTTATACCTGGTTGACAAGCATGGTATCGCCCCGGCCTACGCAGCGATACTGGTGGGCATCTTGCGGTTTGGAGGTATTGCCGGCAGCCTGTTCGGCGGGTGGTTATCTGACGGATGGGGCAGGAAGCGGGCCATTATCCTGTCGCTGGTGGCCACCGGTCCTGTCCTGTACTTGCTTACCATGCTCCCGTATAACGCCGGGTTTGTCGTCGTCCTGATTCTCTTCGGCATGTTCCGTTATATGACGCAGGCAACGATGCAGCCGTATCTTATGAGTGCTGTCCCGCCTTATCTCAGGGCGACCGCGTTCGGCATCTATTTTGGCCTGGCAATGGAAGGCCAGAGCCTTATACAGCCCCTGGCCGGATATTTCATGGATATTCACGGGATAGACAATGTCTTCACAGTTATTGCCATAGTCAGCGGGGCACTTTCAGTGCTGGCATTGCTTCTGGCGAAGAAGGTGTGAAATCACTCACCGATGTGTCTTTTTCACATAGACCTTGATTTCGCCGCCCTCCTCCTCTATACCCAGAAACTCGTGGCCGGTGGTCTGGCACCAGGCCGGCATGTCCTGTTTTATACCCCTGTCATCGGCAATAACTTCCAGGACCTCCCCCGGCTTCAATTCCTTAAACTTCTCCGCTGTTTTGACAATGGGCATCGGGCAGTAGAGGCCCACGCAGTCCAGCGTTTTATCTGCCTTCATTGCCGTCTCTCCTGACCTAGATAAACAGGGTGATTTTGGATTCCCGCGCCTCATTCAGGAAAAAGGCGGCGCCCGCCAGGCTGGCGATGTGCTCGCGGAAAGTGTCCTCTTCGGAAAGCCCCATCACACTGCAGGTGGTGCTGCACGGTACCAGTTTGACACCCATCTCCTGTGCCATATTTATCATCTCGTCAAGGGACGGATAATTGACATCTTTCATCAGTTTCTTCATCATCCACGTGCCCAGGCCGAACATGTTGAAACGGGAGAGCTTCAACCGCTTGCTGCCGCCCCGGTTCATAAAGTTCAGCATCTTCCTCATCAGGCCCTTGCTTCTGATTTTGCCCTCGTTTTTCTTGATGATATTAAGGCCCCAGTAGGTGAAGAACATGCTCACTTCCATACCCATGCTGGCGGCTGTGGTCGCCAGAGTGAATCCCGCCAGAGCGTGGTCAAGGTCGCCGCTGAACATGACTATGGTCAGCTTTTCTTTTTCATCGGCCACTTCAACTCATACCTCAGTATCTTCGCCTTTTATTTCAGCACCGCAGTGGGGACATTCCCTCTTCTCGCGTGGCACCGGCTTCCGACATTGAGGGCAGTAGAACACGGTAACGCCACATATCTGGCAGTAGGCACCGTCAGGTACTATCAGTTCGGCATCACAGTACGGGCAAAAAAGTCGCTTCCTCTCTTCCTTTTCCGCCATTATTTCTTCCCCCCTTTTGCCTGTTTTTTCAGGTAATTATCAATCGCCTTGTTCAGGGCCTGCGCCCCCAGATTGGAGCAGTGAAATTTGTTCTTGGGCAGTCCTTCCAGTTCTTCGGCCACTAATTTCGGGGTTATTTCCCTTGCCTCGTCAAGCGTTTTCCCCATCGCCATCTCGCTGACCATGCTGGAAACAGCTATGGCCGCCCCGCAGCCAAAGGTCTTGAATTTCACGTCTTCCAGTCGATTGTCCTTTACCTTTATGTAAAATGTCATCATGTCCCCGCACACCGGGTTGCCGACTTCGCCAACGCCGTCCGGGTTCTCTATCTCACCGACGTTGCGCGGGTTCATGAAGTGTTCCATCACTTTCTCGCTGTATATCGGCATGCTAGGCGCCTCCTTTTCTCGTTTTGGTGAATTTCGCATATAATGGTGACATCTGCCGCAGCCTTTCCACAATCGGCGGCATCACCTCAAGTACATAATCAACATCTTCTTCGGTATTGTCAATGCCGAAGGTGAAAAGCACGGAGCCCTGGGCTATTTCATGCGATAGCCCCATGGCAATGAGCACGTGTGAGGCTTTGAGCGCCCTTGACGTGCAGGCCGAGCCGCTGGTTACGGCCACTCCCTGGCTGTTCAGGAGCATGAGCATTGACTCACCTTCAATGAATTCCACGCAGAAGCTGGCGTTACCCGGCAGCCTGTTCTCGGGATGACCGGTCACCACCATATGGTCGATTTTTCCCGGTAGCCCGTTGAGCAGGCGGTCGCGCAGGTGACTCAGGTGCTTTACCCTTGACGCCATATCCTTTTTCGCCGTTTCCGCCGCCTTGCCCAGCCCGGCAATGGCCGGCACGTTCTCGGTGCCGGCGCGGCGTCCCTCTTCCTGAATACCGCCGTCGAGGAGGGGCATGATGCGCACGCCCTTGCGTACATAGAGCGCGCCCACGCCTTTGGGCCCGTAGAACTGGTTTCCCGCCAGGCTCAGGGCATCGACACCGAGCTCCTTCACGCTCACCGGAATTGTCCCGGCAGTGGCAATAGCGTCGGTGTGGAACGGTATATTATGTTCTCTGGTTATTCTGGTGATTTCCTGAATCGGCTCGATGGTGCCCACTTCTCCGTTGGCGTGCATGATGGAAACAAGAATGGTATCTTTTCGGATTCGCTTTCGCACCTCTTCCGGGTCAACGACCCCGCACTTATCCACAGGGACTTCGGCAAGCTCAAAGCCCATTTTCTGAAGCGTTTTCGCGGAATGAAGCACCGAGAAATGCTCGACCGCGGAAACGATTATATGTTTTCCCTTACCCTGCTGCGCCAGCGCCAGTCCTTTCACGGCAAAGTTGTTGCTCTCGGTGCCACTTCCGGTAAAGATTATTTCCCCGGCGCCGGCGCCGATTAGCTGAGCTACCTGCTCCCGCGCTGTTTCCAGGGCTTCCCTCGCGGCATCGCCCCAGTCGTGCAGGCACGATGGATTGCCGAACAGCTCATCGAGGTACGGCAGCATCGCTTCCCTTACTTCGGAGAGAAGAGGCGTGGTGGCGGCATGGTCCAGGTATACTTTCCTCATCTCTGCAACCGATTTTTCAGTTCATGCAGCAGTTCTTGTTCGATTTCAGCATGCGCTTCCAGCAGCTTGTGCGTATGGCTGATATAGGTGCGCATATCGTGTGCGCTCGCCTCCCAGCGGTGGCGCGCCATACCGGCGCTGACCAGCTCGGCAGCATGCTCTTTGGAGTGGGCCAATCGGCCCCTAAGGTCGACATGCTCGAGGAGAATGGAGCGCAGAGAAGACTTCATCTCTTCATCACCGCGACGGCCAACCACCGCAGGTAGAGACGTTTCCTCAAAATGGAAATGCCTCTGCAGGCCGTCTTCAATAGCGTTAAGAGTATCTTCAAGCTGGCGCAGGCCCTGCTTCTGGTCCAGCCGGCCCGGCATAAAGGCTTCCTTGGCTTCTTCAAAGCCTGCCATCGCCTCAGCGTCATTGGCTGCCTTCTCAAGATTTTCAAAACCCTGCCTTATTGCTTTATGCTCGGCAATGACTCTTTCTATAATTGACAGGTCATCTTCCATATATATGTCCTCCCTGCCGGCGCACATGTGTGAATATAGCTGCTTTTTTGAGCAGCATAAGTATAGCACATCGCCCACTGCAGGACTAGGCTAAACGCTTCGCATCACTTAACTTTCGGCAACCGGTATAAGACGATTCCGGTACTGCCGAGAGCGATTCCGGTGATGACCATAAAGACGCCACTACCCATAACCGCCTGAGTGAGACCGAAGGCGACCACCGCCAGGTACAGGTAATTCTCCAGGTTCAACGCCTGAGCGTAAGTCAGCTGCTGGGGATCGGTCGGGTCATAGCGTCCCTCACCGAGAAGGTCACTATAGGTCGGGGAGATGCCACGCCGGTGTTCCCTGATGGTATCGCCAGCTTCCATAGCTTCTGGCAGTGAGTCAATAACTTCGCCTGCCAGCTCCGACTCTATGCCGAGGGCAACCTTCTCCACGCGCATGGCTTCTTTGAGCTGCGCATCTCTGGATGCACCCAGCCCGATGAATACGGCACCCAGTATGACGGCCACCACCCCGATGAGTGCTACGAGTAAGGAAAGAATGCTTTTCATTTGTGCCTCCTTTTTTATCCTATTGTAATAAGCAAGTTCGCAACTGCATATGACATATGTCACATACTGGTTATCTTAGATAGGCTATGATAATATAATGATTTTAGTGACGTGTCAATAGAGGTTGGCGATGGCACAGAAAACAGGCCTTAGAAAAGAAAAAGTGCAGATTCACGTTACCGGTATGACCTGTGCCTCCTGTGTGGCGCGCGTTGAGCAGGCGCTGGCCAGCGTGCCCGGCGTCGTCTCCGCCGGCGTCAACCTGGCTTCAGAGAAAGCCACCGTGGAGTATCTGGAAGGAGTCCAGATATCCGACCTGAAGCGGGCGGTGGCCGATGCCGGCTATGAGCCGGGCGAAGAAACGGAAACTCTGGAGGACGTGGCCGCGGCCTCGCGGCGGGGAATCAAGTCATTACGCAACCGGTTTATTTTCGCTGCCGTCCTTGGTCTACTGATTCTGGGGCTGGGATTCGGCCCTGCTTTCCCCGGCAAGCCCTACCTGCTCTGGGCGCTGGCCACGCCGGTGCAGTTCTGGGCCGGGTGGCGTTTTTACCGCGGGATGTGGGGGGCATTGAAACATCGGACGGCGGATATGAATACCCTGATTGCCGTGGGCACATCGGCTGCCTATATTTACAGCGTCCTGGCCGTGCTCTTTCCGGCGTTTTTCACCGCCGGCGGACTGGAACCGCACCTTTATTTTGACACGTCGGCGATGATTATCGCCCTGATTCTGCTGGGCCGCTTTCTGGAGGCCAGGGCTAAAGGGCAGACATCTGAGGCAATAAAGAAACTCATCGGACTTCAGCCACGGACAGCGCTGGTCATCCGCGATGGTGAGGAAAAGGAGATACCGGTCGAGGAAGTGGCGGTGGGCGACCTGATAACGGTCAGGCCGGGGGAACGGGTGCCGGTGGACGGCATAGTGCAGCAGGGTTATTCCAGCGTTGACGAATCCATGATTACCGGGGAGAGCATCCCGGTGGAGAAGAAAAAGGGCGACGAGGTTATCGGGGCAACCATAAACAAAACAGGCAGCTTTCAATTCAGGGCGACCAAAGTGGGCAAGGACACCACACTGGCGCAGATTATCCGAATGGTTGAGGAAGCGCAGGGCAGTAAAGCGCCGATACAGCGTCTGGCGGATATTATCGCCAGCTATTTCGTGCCCGCCGTGATTGGTATTGCCTTGGTGACATTCATTATCTGGTATTTTGTGGGGCCGGCGCCAGCTTTTACCTTCGCTCTGCTCAACTTCATTGCCGTATTGATTATCGCCTGTCCCTGCGCCCTTGGGCTGGCCACACCAACGGCCATAATCGTTGGCACCGGAAAAGGCGCAGAAAATGGAATCCTTATCCGCAGCGCGGAAGCCCTGGAAGGGGCACACAAGATAAACACCGTCCTGCTGGACAAGACCGGCACGCTGACACAGGGTAAGCCAATGGTAACTGATATAATCGCGGCGAAGTCTTTTTCTGAAGAAGATATACTGCAACTCGCCGCATCGGCCGAGCGCCGTTCCGAGCACCCGCTTGCCGAAGCCATTGTTCAGGCAGCTTCGAGTAAAAAATTGAAGCTGCAGTCGGTCGCCGATTTTAAGGCCATTCCCGGTAAGGGCGTGGAAGCTTCGGTCGGCGGCAAAAAGCTCACCCTTGGCAACCTGGCGCTGATGAAGGCCAAGAAGCTGGACTTAAACGGACTCGACAAAGAGGCCAGCAGGCTCCGGGAACAGGGCAAGACGGTGATGTTTCTCGGCGTAAACAGTGAGGTTGTTGGCGTCTTGGCGCTGGCTGATGCACTGAAACCTGGTGCCCGGGAGACCGTTGCCGCTTTGCACCGTCTGGGGATTGATGTGGTTATGCTCACCGGTGACAATTATCGCACCGCTGAGGCCATTGCCCGGGAAGCGGGCATTGACCGCATCATTGCCGAAGTACTGCCGGAACGCAAAGCTCGGGAGGTGAAAAAGCTGCAGGAGGAGGGCAAGGTGGTGGCTATGGTCGGCGACGGCATCAACGACGCCCCGGCACTGGCCCAGGCCGACATCGGCATAGCTATCGGCACGGGCACCGATGTTGCCATTGAGACCGGCGATATCACCCTTATCAGCGGCGATTTGTCCGGCATAGTGAACGCAATTTCACTCAGCAAGCGCACCCTCAGGACGATAAAGCAAAACCTGTTCTGGGCTTTCGCCTATAATGTATCCCTGATTCCGGTGGCCGCTGGCGTGCTCTTCATCGCGTTCGGTCGCACCGGTGTGCCGTCGGGGTTACATTTCATTCTTGGTGATTACGGATTCCTGAATCCGATACTGGCGGCGGCGGCTATGGCATCCAGCTCGCTGACCGTAGTCTTTAACTCGCTGCGTCTAAGACGCTTCAGCCCGACTAAATTGACCGATATAGTAGAAGAAGGAGGCGCTCAGATGGCCACTGACCCTGTCTGCAAAATGGAAGTGAAAGAAAACGAAGCTGCGGCAACGTCAGAATACGAAGGTAAGAAGTACTACTTCTGCAATGTTGCCTGCAAGAAGGCGTTCGACCAGGACCCTGAAAAGTATCTGGCCGAAGAGAAAAAATAGACTGGCTGACACGGCTACCCTGTTGAGTTATAATTCCTTATATTACGATGAAATATACTGGTAAGCTGCTCAGAAATCGCAATTTCATCCTGGTTCTGGCCATTGTGCTCGGCCTTGTTATCGGCGAGCCAGTGGCGACCAGGACAGAGCCTCTGGTATTACCATTGCTGGCGCTGGTGATGACACTCTCCGCCGCCAACATCACGTCAAAGGAATTCACCTCCCTGAGGACAATGCCCCGGACAATCATCCTTTCTCTGCTGCTTAATTACGTTGTCATGGGCGGTACCACTCTGTTGCTGGGCTGGTGGCTCATCAGCGATAAAGACCTCTGGGCAGGGTTCGTGGTTCTGGCCACTGTGCCTCCAGCAGTGGCTGTCCTGCCATTCAGCCAGATGCTGGGCGGTAATACGCTCTTTTCATTGATTGGCATGACCGGTGCCTATCTGGCGGCGCTCATCATTATGCCCGCCGTAATGGCATTATTTCTTGGTGCGGGCTTTTTCGACCCGGTGAAGCTGCTGATTATCCTCGGAGAGTTGATACTGATACCTATTGTCTTCTCCAGAATCCTGCTTTTCACCGGACTGATGAAACGCATCGCCCCCTGGCGCGGCACCATCGTGAACTGGAGTTTTTTCGTCACCCTGCTCACCATCGTGGGCCTGAACCGGCAGGCGTTCTTCAGCGATTTCGATACCCTGCTCAGGGTTGTCATCATCGCTGTCGTCATCTCTTTTGGGCTTGGCTATATCATCAAGCTGGTTACCAGAGCGTTACATGTGAACCGGGAGACGAGTATCAGCCTGGTACTTATGGGGAGCCTGAAGAATTACGGGCTGGCCAGCGGTATCCTGCTCACGCTTTTCGGGGAACGGGCGGCGATACCGGCATCGGTCTGCACCGTCTTCGGTATTCTGCACCTTGTCTGGCTGGGCTTCCGCTTCAGAAAAAAGGCCTAGCTATTTAGCCAGCCTCTGCAGATAGCGATGTGCCTGAAGGGCTGCCTTGGCGCCCTCCCCCGCGGCCACAATTATCTGTTTCTCCGGCACATCGGTGACATCGCCGGCGGCATATAGCCCGGGCACCGAGGTCTCATTGCGCGGGGTAACGATGACTTCGCCCCACTTATTGAGGTTGGCCAGTCCTTTAACCGCATCAGAGTTGGGCACAAGGCCGATTTCTATGAAAGCTCCGCCAACTTCCAGTTCTTTCTCTTTTCCAGTCTTCAGGGCTTTTATCCGGATGCCTTCAACGAACTCCTTGCCTTTTATCTCTACAGTTTCATGTTCAATGAAAATGGACAGATTTTTAGCACCTTTTAGCTGATTGGAGAGGATTTTATCACCGGTGAGCGGAGTTAATGAAATAAGGTTAACATGTTCGGCGATTTTTAACAGGTCGAGAACCGCCTCCAGCGCCGAGTTGCCACCACCCACCACCGCCACCTTCTGTCCGGCGAATACCGGGCCGTCACATATAGCGCAGTAGGAAACACCTCTGCCGGTCAGTTCCGTCTCCCCCGGAACATTCAGCTTCCTTGGCTTTTTCCCGGTGGCGAAGACAACGGCCTTGCCCTGATATTTTTTACCGGCCTCTGTGATAACGCCGAATCCGCCTCTTACTTTCTTAAGCTGCCTGACCTTATCACCTGTCTTCTGGTCGATGGGAAACTGGCTGACCTGTGTCTCAAATTTGCTGATTAGCTCGGGGCCTTCAATAAACTGGTAACCCAGGTAATTTTCGATTCCCCAAGTGGTATTTATCTGCCCGCCAATATCATCACTGATGAGCAGCGTTTTGAGCTGTTTTCGCGCTGCATAGACTCCTGCCGCCAGACCGGCCGGGCCACCGCCGATAATCATCAGGTCATACATCGCCATTTCCCTGCACCATTGACGGAATTGCTGCGGACAAGGTCTACGAAAGCAGGCTGTCCAGCTTTGCCTGGTTGAAGCCGACGATTATCTCATCACCAACAACGACTACCGGCACACCCATCTGCTTCGTTTTCTGAATCATTTCCTTGGCTTTTTCCCTATCCTCGGCCACATTATAGTCGGTAAAAGCGACTTTTTTCTGCGTCAGATAATCTTTAACCCTTTTGCAGTACGGGCATGTAGGCGTCGAATACACGGTTACTTTCTTATCAGTCATCCCTCAGCTCCTTTGTTGCTCTTGTATTTTTCCCGTCAACCTGTATAATTTTCAATGCGTTTATTATATCATAAGCATTGTATAGACGATTGTCTGTGACAAATGTCATATGCTTATTAAAGTGCAGTCGGGTAAATTAAATAGAGTTATTGAGTCCAACACCTGGTTACACGGGGAGGAATTGAGCCATGGCAAAGGAGCAGAATAGTACTCTGGAAGGGTTGAAGACCGCTATTCAGATGGAAATTGATGGCAAGCAATTCTACTTGAAGGCAAGTAAGGAGAGCCGCAACGAGGCAGGAAGGAAATTGCTTGAGTCACTGGCTGCCGAAGAAGACGTTCACCGTCAGAAGTTCGAGGAAATATTCAAGTCCATCCATGATAAAAATGACTGGCCGGAAGTAGATTATAAGCCGGATGGGGGAAGCAGCCTCAGGACACTGTTCGCCAGAGCCATGGAACAGGCAGGCAATCCCACAAAAGCTGCCAAAAACGAACTGGATGCCGTAGGGACCGCCGTAGATATGGAAGGCAAGACCTATGATTTCTACATCGCCCAGAGTTTATCCACTCCCTACCCGGCGGCGCGCTATTTCTACGAGGCCCTGGCGGCGCAGGAAAGAGAGCACCAGC
>CAZQWO010000018.1:0-18580 GCA_964597015.1 uncultured Dehalococcoidaceae bacterium | reverse complement strand
GTAGCCCTTAGGGCGGCAGTTTTACAGACTGCTCCGATTAACCACTCCGGCACCCCTCCACAACCTCGATTCCCGGAGCCTGAGGGGGGATTCGAACCCACGACCTGCTGTTTACAAGACAGCTGCTCTAACCATCTGAGCTACTCAGGCGAAAGCGTGGTCAACAATAAGCCGACCAGCAAGCTATTATAAGGAACGGCGAAGGTAAAAGTCAAGCTGATGAAGCCCGCCCGGCTAGAAGAAGTATCTCCCCCTTCTGCGGAAAATATAGCCGGCGATAAGCCCCACAATGAGTCCGCCGAGGTGTGCCTGCCAGGCAACCGACGGCATGAAAGAGAGAAACAGGAAGCCGCCTATGACTGCCACAAAGAGCGGGATAGGGAGGGGTATGGGGAAAATCATCACCGGCAGCTTTGGCCGCAGTACTACCAGCCCGCCGGCGACGGCAAACACGGCGCCGGAAGCGCCGACTACCGGTATAAACGGTGAACCCAGGAAAGCAATGCCTGAAATAGCACCCAGGAATGTAATGACTATATAAAAAATACCGGCTATTATGCCTCCGCAAAAGTAAACAGATAGAAAACGCCCCTGCCCAACTATCCTTAACAGGGTGCTGCCAAAGAAATAAAGGGTCAGCATATTGGCAAAGATGTGCCAGAGTCCACCGTGGATGAACATGCTGGTAAGAATCGTCCATGGTTGTGATAAGACTGCTATCGGCAGCAATGAGAGGGAAACGCGAAGGGACGGGAATATAGATGTAATGATAAAAAACAGTAAATTAACGGTAATCAGCGTAAGCACCGGGCCGAAGCTAGAACCGTAATCGTACCGATATCTCACTCTCATTTATGATTAATTCTCCTGATATAACTATCCAATTCATAATAACGTATTTTGCCGCGACTAAACAACGACGAACCTGAAATGTTAGAATACTATCGAGGGGGTGGCAATATGAGTGAACCTATCATTGAAGTAGAAAATCTGGTCAAGAAATTCGGCGACCTGTTGGCGGTGAACGACATCAGCTTCAACGTGGCGCCGGGGGAAATCTTTGGCTTTCTGGGCCCGAATGGGGCGGGGAAGACCACCACCATCAACATCCTCTGCACCCTGTCCCGACCGACCTCCGGGCGGGCCAGCATTGCCGGCTTGGACGTGGTGCGCCAGCAGGGCCAGGTGCGCCAGCAAATAGGCCTCGTCTTTCAGGACCCCAGCCTTGATGAAAGGCTCAGCGCCTTACAAAACCTGCGTTTTCATGCCCTCGTTTACAGCGTGCCCGCCTCGGTCCGCAAGTCGCGCATGGAACAGCTGCTCCGCATGATGGAGCTCTGGGACAAACGCAATAACAAGGTACAGACCTTTTCCGGCGGGATGAAACGGCGCCTGGAGCTGGCGCGAGGACTGCTGCACCACCCCAGGATCCTCTTCCTCGATGAGCCGACGCTCGGGCTCGACCCGCAGACCAGGAATCGCATGTGGGAGTATATTCTGGAACTGCGGCAGCAGGAGGGAACGACCATTTTTCTCACCACGCACTACATGGACGAGGCCAATAAAGCAGACCGCATTGCCGTTATTGACTACGGCAAGCTCATCGCTATGGATACGCCGGCCAAATTAAAGAGAATGTTGGGCAAGGACATCATATCGCTGCAGACCGAGGATAATGACAAAGCAGTGGCAGAAATCAAAAGTCGTTACCAGATTGAAGCCAGGCATGACGGCGAAGGGCTCTGCTTTGAGGTCGCCAACGGGGAGCAGTTCCTGCCCGTTTTTCTGCGTGAATTCAGCACCCATATACTGGGCGTGAGCATGCGCCGCCCGAGCCTCGACGACGTTTTTCTCAAGCTGACGGGCAGGGAGATACGGGAGGAGGACGTCAGCAATACCTTCAAGGCCATGGTGCGACAGCATGGCCGCCGTATGCGGCGCTAGGAGGATGATATGAATCAACTGCGTGGTGTCTACACTATCTGGTACCGTGATATATTGCGTTTCTGGCACGACCGTCTGCGCCTGCTGGGGTCAATTACCTTTCCCCTCCTGTTCCTCTTCGTCTTCGGCAGCGGGCTCAGCGCCAGAATGGGCGTTCTCGGCGGCGGCTTCGACTTCACGCAATTTATCTATCCCGGCATTATTGGCATGACGGTACTGATGAGCTCGTTCATGTCCGGAGTCTCCCTGGTCTGGGACCGTGAATTCGGCTTCCTGAAGGAAGTGCTGGTAGCGCCGATAAGTCGCGCTGCCGTAGCTATAGGCAAAACACTGGGGTCAGCCACCATTGCCTCGATTCAGGGCGTGCTGATACTCATCTTCGCCCCGCTTATCGGCGTTTCCCTTTCCCTCGGTACGGTGCTGGCGCTCCTGCCGCTCATGTTTCTGCTGGCCGTATCTCTGGGTTCATTTGGCGTTCTGCTGGCGACCCGAATCCGCTCCATGGAGGCGTTCCAGGCCACGATGCAGATGCTGATGTTCCCAATGGTATTTCTTTCCGGCGCCTTTTTCCCGCTACAGGGCCTGCCGCAGTGGATGAACGTGCTGGTGAAGGTCAATCCGGCCACCTACGGTATCGCTCCCATCCGCCAGGTAGTGCTGGGCACCACGCCGGACGCCACCTACGGTATCAGCCTGTTCGGGTACACGCTGACGCTCTGGAACGAAATCGCCATTCTGGCCGGATTCGGGGCGGTGATGATTATACTCGCCGTATGGTCGTTCGGCAGGCAGGAATAATCACCTTGACTTTAGCCGTCAGAATTACGATAATGAAGCTGGCCTTTCAAGCGCACTCCCCGATAGCTCAATGGTAGAGCGGGCGGCTGTTAACCGCTAGGTTCTAGGTTCGAGTCCTAGTCGGGGAGCCAGACTTCCCCTCCCTTATCATTTTCCCCTCCTTTTTTCGTGCCTATGCCATTATTATGGCGCGTTTTTGTGGTTTTGGGAGCGGTACACATCGCAGTTATTGTACATCTTGATATGTTATACAGAAACTTATGCTGTATAATTAATTGTTAAGCATCAGATGATAAGCAGAGAGGTGTAATGTGAGTGAGCGATCTGAGAAAGAGAAGTTCGCAGTCCTGATTGATGGCGACAATGCTCAGGCGTCTCTTCTTCCCCAAATCCTGGCTGAAGTCAGTAAAGACGGCCTGATAACGATTAAGCGGATATACGGAGACTGGACCACAACACAGATGAATAGCTGGAAGGATTCGCTTCACAAACACGCTATTCAGCCCATGCAACAGTTCAGAAATACAGTAGGCAAGAACGCAACGGATAGCGCGATGATAATCGATGCAATGGATATACTCCACAGTAACGATGTTGACGGCTTTTGTATAGTCTCCAGCGACAGTGATTACACACGGCTGGCGACAAGAATCAGGGAGGAAGGGCTTTTCGTCATTGGAGTAGGAGAAAAGAAGACTCCGGAAGCCTTCAGGAACGCCTGCAACCAATTTATATATAGCGAGAATCTGGCCGTAACCAAGGAGCCGAGAAGGAAACCAGGGAAAAAGCCGAGAAAAGAAGAGAAGGTTGATACGCCTGACCCTCTACCTCTTCTAATTCAAGGATTTGAGATGGCTGCGAAGGAAGAGGAATGGGTTCACTTGGCATCAATGGGTAGCGCCCTTCGGCAATTGGATCCGGCGTTTGATTCCCGGACGTACAAACACCCCAAGCTACAATCGCTTATCAAGGATTATCCGGAGACGTTTGCTCTAAAGCTAGACAGAACTAAGAAACCGCCGGTTTTATATGTCGCGTCGAAGTCTCAAGTGAACACCAGGTAGGTCATGCAACCGCCAGGTTCCAGGTTCGAGTCCTAGTCGGGGAGCCAATCCAATCAATTGTGAGCCCCTTAACTAAAGACACAAAGCACTGCTGCACCATTAAAACTGTTAAATCTAAACAACTACACCACGCTCATTCATAACTATCATGCTATAATTGAGTATATGGGGGATTAAATCATGTCCATATCAATACAGGACATAAAATTACTATGGGGAAGAGCGGCTGAAAGGTGCTCATTCCCCGAATGTGGAGCTAGATTGACTCAGGATAAAATATTCGCTTCTGGTAGCTTCCCTTTGGGAGAGCAAGCACATATTGTTGGAGCGACTAAAACCGCTCCCAGAGGAAAGAGCAATCTGACCAAGAAAGAAAGAGATTCCTATTATAATCTTATTCTGCTCTGTCCCAATCATCATACATTAATTGATAAGAATCCTGATGATTACACAATTGAAAAGTTGCATCTCTTCAAAGACCAACACGAATACTTGGTAGAACATACACTCTCAGAATCAAAAGACTCTCTCAAGACAGCACAAGATGTAATCTACGCAGATTTAATAGATGCTTCGGTTGAAGCTTGTCAGTTGGATAGCTGGGATAAATGGGCGAGTCGTGCTCTATCCACAAACATGAACTGGGATGAAGATTCTCATAAGAGACTGTTTGAATTCCAAAATAAGATTATTGGTGCTGTGTGGCCTAAGACTTTACCCGAGTTGGAATGTGCGCTTAAGAGATTGACTTACGAAATTTATGAAGCTTGCCAGACGTTTGCCGAACACTGCAAACCTAGTGAAACTGGAGACGGAATACTAGTTGAAGAGCGGTTTTATAAATCCCAAGGCTGGATAGAAGACCACAATGAATATCAACAGCTTTTTAATGAATATGAATCTTGGAATAAAAAGTGTCAAAATCATGTGATTGCAGCTACTAAGTCAGCCAATTGGTTCGCTGAAGTTGTCCGCAGAGAAATTAATCCACTATTTTTTGCTACTAAAGGTAAGTTCTTTGTCATTATGGGTCCTTATGACATGCTAACATTCAGAAGTTGTTTCTTTGAATATACTGAACAGGAAAAGAAAGAATTATTGCGTCTTTGTACAGAAGGATGGGACATAGGCAAATTGCATACCTAAGCACTGCTAATTTACCTTTCCACTATGAGTATATAGAACGTTCCTACTCCCCTCCCCCTTACCCCACCACAGCGGATGTTCTTGGAAAATGGGTCTCGCCGGGACTCAGGCCAGCAGCACCACGTTTTCACAGGTCGGCCCCCGTATTGAAAAGATAAGAGTGATATGTTATAGTGCCAGATACTGCGCCTGCACCAGAAGGAGAACATGCTAGAAAAATTGGCCGATTTTTTCGCCTCATGGTTTGCCAACGCTAATTTTAAGTCTCCATACATAGACTACGCGTATTTGTTTCAAATAGATCCATGGCTAATTGTCATAGCTGCAATTGCTATTGCTGCTTTCCTTGTCATCACAATTGTTTTGGGAATTCGAGCCCACCGCCGCCAGGTATCTGCTGGTAGGGAAGATTTGATAGGAAAGACTGCCGAAGTAAAGACAACCCTGAATCCCAAGGGGACAGTCCTCATTGAGGGTGAACTCTGGATGGCGGTATCAGAGGACGGCCAGGCGGAACCCGGGGACGAAGTGGTCATAACTAAGGTTGACCGCCTAACAGTACGGGTAACTGGAAGTAAATAGGTAAACATACGAACCAGAGAATACAGTCACTGACCGGTTTGCAGCTACTCCTTATTAAATACCCCACAAGCCCCACATCGCGAACCGGGGCCCGCCGGAATCACAAAGAATACTAAAAAAGGAAGAAAAGAACGGCTAACGGCCCGGCCCCGTTGAGCTCAAGTACATGCAGATGGCGCCGCAGGCCGCCACGTTCAGCGATTCAGCCCCCCCTACGGTGGGAATGCGCAAACGGTAATCAGCCTCATCCAGCAGCGCCCCTGAAAGGCCGGCCGCTTCATTGCCCAGCGCCAGCAGGAGTTTGCTCCGCCGCTGCAAAATTGATGGCTCGGCCACGCCCTTAAGGTCGGTCGCTATCAGGACATAGCCCTTTTTTCTCAGCGCTTTGGCAAGCTCGAGATACCGCGCCGTCCTCCTGAGCCATACCGACAATACCGCGCCCGCAGTGGCCTGGACGCATTTCGGCGCCAGCGGGTCGGCGCAGTTTTCGGTCATGATGACCCCGGCAAAATCAAAGGCTGCGGCGGTGCGGATAAGGGTGCCCACGTTTCCCGGGTCCTGAATATCTTCCAGCAGCAGGATTTTATCGCCGGCGTCCTCCGGCAGACTTTCGGAAAAAATATCCGCCGGCAGGCGGACAACGGCCATGGTGCCCTGCGGCGTCCGGGTGAGGCAGATGGAGCGGAACTGGCTCTCCGTCACCAGCCCCACGGCGTAATGGCGGTAAAGGGGAAGCGGCTCGGCTACGGTCAGTATCTCGATTATCTCATCCGGGCGACCGCTGATTATCTGCCGGATGGCCCTTTCCCCATCCACAAGAAACGCCCCGGCTTCGAGACGCCCCTTTTTCGCGGCCAGTTTCCGGTACCATCTCAAGGGTTTTAGCGGAGCAGACACGGCTTCTTCACTCTTTCTGTTTCAGGCAGCTTTACGCCCCCGTCAATTTCAACACAACTCAGTCCTGAAAACTCTAATCACCCGATTGAATTTTGTCAAGAGCTTGCATCAGGCGCCGCTTAATCCATTTGACCTGAACCATTCGGACTGATACAATCCTCCTCAGGACAATTCAGGAGGCAAGCATGATTAAAGGAATCCAGCATTCCAGCTATACCGTCAGCAACCTCGACGAGGCACTTCACTTCTTCTGCGACCTTCTGGGGCTGCAATCAGCCCCCATCCTGGAACCAAAGGGGGAACGCCTGGATAAGCTTTACAAACTTCAGGAAGTGTCTCAGCGTCTTGCCGTGCTGCGCACCCCCGGCGGTGATATCCTGCACCTGATCGAGTACATTCCGCCGAAGGGGGAGCGGATAGACACGAAATTGTGTAATCCCGGCGTGGCACATATAGCCTTCGAGGTGGACGATATTCAGAAGACGTATGATGAGCTAACTGCGCAAGGCGTGGAGTTCAACCATCCGCCTTACTGGGGAGGTCAGAAAATAGAAGATATCAAGGGCTGGGGGGTCTGTTTCCTCAAGGGGCCGGATGGAATTCCCATAGAGTTAATGCAGGCTCCGAAATAGGCACGGAAAGCGAAGGAAAGCAAAAGGAAATCCAGAAAGGAGTAAAAATGATGAAAGCGGCTGTGGTTAAAGGCAAAAGACATATTGTTTGTGAAGAGGTGCCAACTCCGTCAGTACAGCCGGGCACATTATTACTGAAGACCAGATACTGCTCTATCTGTGGTACCGACCTTGAATACGTTGATGACCAGATGTCAGGTAACCCTCTCAAGCCAGGGGCTATCCTTGGGCATGAGTTCGCCGCGGAGGTGGCCGCCATAGGTGAAGGGGTTAAAGGGTGGTCCGTCGGCGACCGGGTTACCACCGGTGATTACTTAATACCCTGCGGCCAGTGCTATTATTGTCGGCGCCAGTTGACCTATCTTTGCCAGGGCAGGGACATATCTCCACGGACATTGCCCCTAGTGGTCAGAGAATATGCCAACCGACCCGGGTCAATGGCCGAGTATTTCGTAAGGCCGCCACACGCCGTCCAGCGAATACCCGATAACGTATCCGATGAAGAAGCGGCACTGGTGGAACCGCTCCGCACCGGAGTGAGCGCCGTCAAAACCACCGGCATAAAGCAGGGGGAGTCAGTAGTCGTCATTGGCGCCGGGAAAATCGGACTGGGAACAATGCTGTGCGCCAGAGCGGCCGGGGCTTCTCCGGTCATGGTCATTGATATTGTTGATTCCCGTTTGCATAAAGCCCTGGAAATGGGCGCCGATGCGGTTTTTAATCCTAACAAAACCGATGTTATCTCTGAAGTGGTAAAGCTTACCGAGGCCGGGCCGGATACGGTCATTATCTGCGTTCGAAGCGGGGACGTCTTGAACCAGGCTGCCGATATGGTCAGACGCGGTGGCCTTATAGGCCTGGCTGGCTACGCACTGCCGACAAATATCGACCCTATGGTCTGGTGGAAAAAGCAAATAAGATTTACCACTATCGCCGGCGGGTTCGGCGGGCCTACCGGATTGATATATACCTCCATGCGCCTGATAGCCAGTAAACAAGTTAACGTCAGGCCGCTTATTACTGAGATTATCCCGCTGGAGGAAGTGCAGAGAGCTTTTGATTCCATGTACAGCGGGGAAAATCTGGCACCTCTATTGAAGATTTAAATCTGTTTACTTCTTCATGGTATCTACCAGGTGCATGACCGCTGTGACTATACTAGCCGCAAACATACCGATTGCCAGCAGGAACCAGTTGGTCGGCTCCAGGCCAGGCACGCGGTTCATTACATCGCCGATAATTCCCACTATGGCACACACCCAGCCCAGAAACATAAAGACGTCATGCATCCAGTAACGGTGCATTCCTTGCATATTCATCCTGTATCACCTCCTTTCCCGTAGCTTTCTATGCCTCCGCCAAACCCTTCAGCCTGGTCAGCATTTCTTTTACATGGGCTTCCGAACTGCGCTTGACGACAGCGCCAATGAGCTTGCCGATAACCCCAAAGGGCAACCCAACCTGTTCCGTAAAGGTGAAAGTGCTACCCGATGACGTCGCTTCCAGGGTCCATCTCTGCTCATAACTCTTGACGCCGGTCCCAAAGGTCATGCTGAAAGCAAGCCTCTCATTTTCCACCCAGTCCGTGACTTTAAAGTTGAGCTTCATAAGCGGACCGCCCGCTTTTTCCTCAACATAGAAAGGTGTGTCCACGCCGCTGTGTTGCTCACCGGTATACTTGAATTTCTTAAAGGTGATACACCACTTCAAGATGTTGTCAGGCTCTACCAGGAAGGGCCATATTTTCTCCGGTGGAGCGGCGATTTCAATAGACCTCTGTACCTTCATCTTTGCCCCCCCCCTGTTATTGCCTCAATCATAGCATGCCAGTAAATATATATGATAGATGTTGGGGCTTGAATTTCATACCATTTTCTCAGATTATCAATACCTGAGGGGGGACGCTTTTCCAGGCCTGCTCCTAGCTGCGGAACCTGTTCTGAGCGCCAAATACCTCGCCGCATGCCCAATAAAAAAGCAGGGCGTTTTCTCGCCCTGCTGCTGTGTCAAGGTTATAAGTCTTTTGTGCCTAGGCTTCTTCCTTGATACCCTGCCTCAGGTTGCGCTTGACCACGTCCATCAACCCCATATTTTCATAGCGCTCCTGCATGACACGGATGGTCTGCAGGACTTTGCCAGTTATGTCGCTCTGCGCCCGCTCCAGCTCCCCGAGTCGTGTCTCAATGTTGTTCAACACCGGTTGCAACCACCCTGAGGCGGCATAAAACTGCTGTGCCTTGTCCAGGTCTTCAGTTAAACTTACAAGCTTCTCTTCCAACTCGGCCAGCTCCTGCTCTCTCTGCCGCAGCAACTCGGTCATTTCCGCTTTCCGTGATTCGCTCGCTTCCAGCTTGCTCCTGGCCGCGCTGATGGCCATCTTTACCTGCTTGTTTTCCTTCTCCAGCTCAAAATGCGCCGTTTGCAGACAATTGACGCAGTAAATGGCTGCCCCATTAACCAGCCCTGTGCCACACTGAGAGCAGACGGGTGGCTGTGCTTTTACCTGTCTGCTGGTGCGACATTCCTTGCAACGTGAGGGCATGCTGAAACCCTTCAGCTCATAGAATTCCTGTTCAGCTTTGGTCAAGATGAATTCCCTATGGCACTGACGGCAGGTTAACTTAACATCATCTTCCTTGACCATCTGAAGCCCTCCTTCGTCTCAGGTTTCCGGGTTTCTAATCAGCCTGACAGTTCGGGCACTAGTGCAATCTTCTATTTTCCAGCCAGTAGCCCATAATATACCATAAAATATTTAATTTTGCACTACTTCATTCCGGAATTGTTAAAAAATTTTTTGATAAAAATACGGTGGAAATGAGCCTCTTAAATACACGCTCAATCACCTAACTGCTTTTCGATTATTCTAACCGATAGCATGCTCCGGCACGTAATCCATGTCCAGCGTAACCCCGAGGCCGGGTCGTTCCGGGATATCAAGATAGCCGCCTTTCATAACAAACTGCTCGTGAGTAACCTTATCGCGGAAGGGATGCGGGGAGCGGTCATACTCAAAAAGCGGTTCCGCCGGGAAGCGGCGTTCGGGGAAGTGGGGCAGGGCGGCGAATAGCTGCAGGGCGGCCGCCAGCCCAATATTGGTACCCCAGACGTGCGGCATTACCGGCACGTTCCAGGCGCTGGCCAGCGCCAGGATTCGCATCATCTCGGTAAAGCCGCCGGCGGCACAGAGGTCGGGCTGAAGTATATCCACGGCCCGCCGGGTGATGAGCTCACGGAAGCCGAACCGCGTATATTCACACTCGCCGCCAACAATGAGGATGTTGGACTTCTGTTTCACTTCCACGTAGCCATCAATATCTTCCGGCGGCACCGGTTCCTCCAGCCAGTAGACATCGTAAGCTTCCATACGGCGAGCCAGGCGGATTGCCTCGGCGGCGTTGTAGGCATGGTTGGCATCAACCATCAGCTTTATTTCATCGCCAATGGCCTCCCTTACCGCCTTCACGTATTCCATATCGGTATCAATGCCATAGCCAACTTTCAGCTTCATCGCCGAGAAGCCGCTTTTCTTGTAACCAAGCGCCTCTTTAACAAGCGCGTCCTTGATGCTGGGCACACGCTGCGGCTCATAAAGGCCGGTAGCATAGACACGGGCCCGGTTGCGGTAGGCACCGCCCAGCAGCTTGCAGACGGGTACGCCCAGTGCCTTGCCCTTGATATCCCACAGGGCAATGTCGATGGCACTGAGGGCAGAGATGGGCAGGCCTTTCTGCCCCTGGTCTCTGGTCCGGTTGTAGAGGAAATCCCAGATGACACTGCTCTGAAAAGGGTCCGCCCCGATGAGCAGGGGAGCGTAACCGTCCTGTATCATCGCCGCGGTAATGGTCGACGGCCCACCGACGAAAAACGCTTCCCCCACCCCTTCAATTCCCTCATCGGTGGTGACCACGCACACGGTTGTCTGGCGCCGGTCAGTCACCCATAGAGACCACCCGAATGCCTGGTCGCCAAGCAATCCTTCCAGCACATAGGTCTTGACACCGGTGATTTTCATCTGCTTCCTCCTCTATTTCTTGGTAGCCTTATGCGCCATCTCCAGCGCCATTTTGGCACCCTTCATCAGGAAGATATCATCAGTATCAACGGTATTGTATATAAATCCCTTCTCCAGAGCCCACTCGATATTCTCCGAGATGCAGAACATACCGGCCGGCTTGCCATGTTTGGCCGATGCTTCCAGAACCCGGTCGAACGCTGCCTTATACCTGGGTGCATTCCAGTCCGGCGGCACGCCAATTCCCAGACTGACGGAAAGGTCCCAGGGGCCGATATAACAGGCATCGATGCCGGGTACGGAGAGAATCTCGTCAAGATTGTCGAGTGCCTTCTGCGTCTCTATCTGAATTGTGACAAGAACCTCATCATTGGCCGTCTTGAAGTAGTCGGGGTCGAACATTCCGGCGCGCCTTGGCCCCCACCCACGGATACCTTTCGGCGGATATTTGCAGTAGCTCACCGCTTTCTCCGCTTCCTCCTTAGAATTCACCCAGGGAATAAGCACGCCGTAGGCACCGATGTCCAGCACCCGCTTGATTACCACGGGGTCGTTCCACTGAGGCCTCACGATAGGCACACAGTTGCTGCCGTTCATCGCCTGCATCATCCGCTGCAGTGTCTCGTAACTTGCCGGCGCGTGCTCCTGGTCGAGCAGCAGCCAGTCAAACCCCACCCGGGAAAGCCACTCCGCCACATCGGGATGCCCCATCATTACGAACGCTCCAGTTACCGCCTCGCCCTTCTTCAGTTTCGCTTTTAAAGGGTTCTTCAATGCCTTTACCTCCTGTCTATACTACCGTTTCAGTCAAAATCCGCCACATTGTAACAGACCTTTTCTGGCCTGTCAAAATATCATTAAAGAGGTTATGCGGTGATATCAGGTCTGCCCCTGCCTTGACAAACTTCTCCGCCGTCAAATAATATTGGCCGAAGGGGACGGGTGCCGGTGGAATACGCTGAGAGGAAGCAACGGACGTGCTGAAAATCGGTTTTATCGGTGCTGGACCGGTGGGCACTGCTTTCGCGGTGAACCTGTCCAAGCTCGATTATCAAATCATCGGCGTTTTTGATGTCATAAAAGAGGCAGCGCAGCGATTTGCCGCTGACGTGCCCGGGTGTCAAGTATATAAAAAGGCGCAGGACCTGGCCGATAGTGTCGATATCCTGTTCATCACCACGCCGGATGATATCATCCCCAAGGTCGCTGGTGAACTCAGATGGCGCGCCGGACAATCGGCCGTCCACTGCAGCGGCGCCAGCACGGTGCACTCGCTGGATGCCGCCAGGGAACAGGGGGCCATGGTGGGCTCCATCCACCCCTGCCAGACCTTTGCCGGCCGGGAACAGGCGATTCAGAACCTGCCCGGGTCCACGTTTGCCATTGAGGCCGAGGGGCCAATTAAAACGACCCTCAGCGAAATCGCCAGAGCCCTTAACGGCGACATAGTCTATCTTACTTCCGAGGACAAAGCCCTGTACCACGCCGCCGCCTGCATCGCCTGCAACTACTTCTACACGCTGGTGAAAATAGCCTCCGACCTCTGGCAGAATTTTGGGAAATCGACCGAGGAGGCGACCAGAGCGTACATACCGCTCCTTCAGGGCTCGGTAAACAATATCGCCAAGGTTGGCTTTCCCGGCTGCCTCACCGGACCAATCGCCCGCGGGGATGTCAAGACCATACAGAGACATCTTGCGGCACTGGCAAAATCCGCCCCTGATATCCTGCCTCTTTATAAAGAACTGGGTCTCAAGACCATACCCATCGGCATTGCCAAGGGCACCCTCAGCGAAGGCAAGGCTGAAGAATTACGGTCTCTGTTCGAAGGAGCAGAGGAATGAATTTTACCCCGTCATTAATTTAAAGGAAGGGGAAAGCAATGAAAGTTACCAAGGTCAAAACCTATATCTATCACGGGCATTTCAACTGGCTGCTGGTCAAGCTGGAGACGGACGAGGGCATCGAGGGCTGGGGCGAGGCCACCACCCAGGCTTCCGAACCGGCCACACAGGCCCATGTTCACACCATCGGCGATAATTACCTGGTGGGCAAGGACCCGCGGCAGATAGAGCTGCACGCCAGCACCCTGCTGCGGAACAGCTACTGGAAGCCGTCATTCGTCATATACAGCGCCATCAGTGGTCTGGAGATAGCCATGTGGGATATCCTTGGCAAAAGCCTCAACGTGCCCGTCTATACCCTGCTCGGCGGCGCCTGCCGCTCCCGACTCAAGATGTACCACAACGGGTGGTGGTTCGGCGCCAAATCATACGATGACTATGCACGGCTGGCCAAAGATATGGCAGACAAGGGCGCCAGAGCGTTAAAATTCGACCCCATGCAGGGGATGGATACCTTCATCGATACTAAAGAGTTCAACCGGACGGTCGAGGCTATAAAGCTGGTCAGGGAGGCGGTCGGGGATGATGTTGAGTTGATGATAGACGTTCATGGCCGGCTGAGCCCGGACAACTCTATCCGGCTGGCAAGGGCCGTTGAACCTTACCGTCCCTACTGGTGGGAGGAACCCATACCCACCGACGCCAGCATGGATGACCTGGCCCGGGTCGCCCATTCCATCAATATACCGGTAGTTGCCGGCGAGCGCATCTACACTCGCTGGGGCTTTCGCGACCTGTTTGAGAAACGGGCGGCGTCGATTATAAACCCGGACATCGCCCACCAGGGCGGCATACTGGAGACAAAAAAAATCGCTGACATGGCCCATGCCTACTACGTGAGCGTCAACCCGCACGACGCCAGCGGCCCGGTTCTCACCGCCGCCAGCATACAGCTGGAAGCGGCCATCCCGAACTTCCACATCCACGAATTTTTCTCCATTGACATCCCCTTCTATGAAGAGGTGCTCAGGGAGCCGTTCCCGGTGATAACGGAAAATAACTACATAGAGCTACCGACCAAGCCCGGCCTGGGGATAGATATCGACGAGTCGGCGCTCAGCAAAAGGCCTTACAAATATACCGACCTGGGTGCCTTCTGGGCAAGCCATGACGAATGGAGTGAGACCACCGGCCGCAAATGAGTATTTAAAACCATGCTACCTGAATTCACCGGAGACAGCTAGCCTGCATAAGCTGCGGTATCCAGTAAATAATAAAGGAGGGAACATTCATGGAAAACCAGATGGAATTCTACAATGATACCATTATGAAGTACCGCGACAAATTTAATGAAGCACTGCCCAATGTGATGAAGCCCCACGCCGAGTTCACCAGTCAGGTATATGGAGATGGGGCACTCCCGGCCAAGATGAAAAGGCTTATCGCCCTGGGCATAGCGCTTCGCGCCGGCTGCGCCGGCTGCATTATTGCGCAGACCAGGAGAGCCGTAGAGGCCGGGGCGACCAAGGACGAAGTCGTGGAAGCAGTGGCCGTTGGCATGACCATGGGCGGGACTCCCGCAGTGGGATGGTTCTGGAGAGTAATCAAGACGCTGGAAGAAATGGGCAAGTGGTAATTGGGTGAGCCCAATCCGGCGGGGCCCGTCTATCTGCGCTTATGAAAAACCGGCCGCTCAGAATCTGGTCTCTGGTTACGATAACGCCCGTTTTCGCGGCGGTAATTATCCGCATCGGCTGGGAACTGGCGGTTAACAACTCAAGCAGTGGACTGGTCATGTCCGCCCTGGTAGTTATCGGGCTTCTAGGCCTGTATACCCTCATTCTTTACCTTGTCCTTAACCCGAAATGGAAATTAATGACCAGCCTCCCCGTCTGGACCGGCATCGCGGTGATGGCCACCGCTGGCTTGGTTGGTGGCATTATCCACCTGACGCGTTTTTTACCTTCGCTGCAGTCCGAGCTGCCCTGGAGCCTGGTTATCGCCCTGCTTTACCTTTTCGCCGGTCTCAATGCCTACTGCATCCTGGCCTGGTTCGCCTGGTCGCTCTGGAAAAAGGAACTTCGGAAAGAATAAACAATGGACAGAGAGAGGTTCGAGTGGCTCGTGGCCAAAGCCGTTGCCGACCTGCCCGATGAGTTCCGCGAAAGAATGGACAATATCGACGTCATGGTGCAGGACGAGCCGACATCCCGTCAGCTTGCCGATGCCGGCCTCAGGCGCGGCGAGACGCTGCTGGGGCTCTATGAAGGTGTGCCTTTAACCAGGCGAAGCCGTTCCTACGGCATGGTGCCGCCGGACAAGATAACCATTTTTCAGAACCCGATTGAGTCCAGATGCCACGGCGAAGCGGCCGTCCAGCGGGAGATACAGCGGGTGGTGAAGCATGAAATCGCCCACCACTTCGGCATCGGCGATGCCAGGCTGAGACAGCTGGAGAGAAGACGAAAATAAGTTTCTAAGATACCACCGTCAGGTCTTTGACCATATATTCGCCCAGTGAGCGATAGCCCGCCTCGGTGCGGTAATAATCACGGGCACCAACGCCACTGAGCACCAGCATCCGCTTCGCCTGAAACTCGTCGGCCGCGATGCGCTCCGCCTCCCGTAGAAGCGCCCGCCCGATGCCCTTGTGCTGCGCGGCTTCCGGTCGCTGCTCGGCCAGCGGTACCTCAGGGCCAAAGGTATGTAATTCCCTGATTATGGCCAGGTTCCCCTCAGGCGCCTGCCCCAGTACCGGCACCGGTTTTCCCTGTATCCGCAGTCGCAGCAGGCCGAAAAGCGTTTCCGTTTCATCTTCAAAGGAGAGGAAAATCTCCCGGCCGCCGGATGCCTCGTAGTCCAGCCGCACCAGATGAGGCTCGCCAATTTGCCAATCATCCCTCGCCCGGTGCCCGTATTCACGGCAGCGGATGCATTTACACTCCCGCCCCTGCTCCCGTAGCCTCTCCTTCAGCAGACCGCGCAGGGAATCCCTGGGGCCGCCGGTTATGAACTGCGGCGGTATATCCCGCAGCACCCGGGAAATCCTGACGTACTTGGGCACTATCGACTTTATATCCACCAGCAGGTTGACCATGGTGTCGAACTCATAGGGGTTATATTTCCCTTCCTGGTGCCACCTTTCCAGCTCGGTCCCCTCCACCACCATGGTCGGGTACAGTTTCAGCCCGTCAGGTCGGAACCTGTCATCAGCGAACAGCTTTTGTGACAGCCCGAGGTCTGCCTCAGGGGTCGAGCCGGGCAGGCCGGGCATCCAGTGATAGTACACCTTGAAGCCGTGTTCCTTGAGCAGCGCGGTGGCACGCACCACGTCCTCAACCAGATGTCCCCTCCGCACCAGGCGGTAGATATCATCGTCCAGCGTCTGCACGCCGAGCTCCACCCGCGTGGTGCCGAACTCAAGCATGCGCTCGACTTCTTGCTGTCGGCACCAGTCGGGTCTGGTCTCGATGCACAGCCCCGTGCCGCGGTGCCGGGCAGTTTCATTCAGCTGCTTCGCTTCCTCCAGTGTTGCTGACTCCCGCTCATTCAATGCATCGTAGCACCCTTTGATGAACTCGTACTGATAGTCCGGCGGCTGGGCCAGAAAGGTGCCGCCCATGATGATAAGTTCCACCTTATCGGTGGGATGGCCCATCTCCGCAAGCACCCGCAACCTCGCCTCCACCTGCTGGCGGGGGTCGTAGTCACACCGCCTGGCACGCAAAACGGCCGGCGATTCCGGCGTATAGCTGCGCGGCGTATTTTCGAAGGTCGGGCAGTAAAGGCACTGTCCCGGGCACTTCATGGGCCGGGTCATCGCCGCCACCGGCGTCACCCCGGATATTGTCCTGGCGAGTTTTTTCATCACTGCCCTGTTATAATATAGTATCAATTTCAGTTTATCAGATTTGCGTTTATGGCAACAGTCAAAGATATATTCGACCAGATTGCGCCCAGCTGGTACAACTTCCGGCACCATTCCATATTCAGGCATGAGCTTGATTCCCTGGCGGAGCGGTGGCGCGAAGGCAGGCTGCTCAACCTGGGCTGTGCCCACGGCCCCGATTTTCTGCCCTTCAAGCATAGCTTTGAACTGCACGGCATTGACCTGTCCGCCGAGATGCTGAGGTTTGCCCGTAAATACTCACAGAAATACGAGTTCAGAGTAAATCTGTCTCTGGCCGATGTCCGTTGCCTGCCCTTCCGTGATAACAGTTTTGACCAGGCGATTTCGGTGGCGACGTACCACCACATCGAAGGTGCGACTGACCGACTGAAAGCGATACGGGAGCTCGGTCGCGTGCTGAAACCCGGCGGCGAAGCCTTTATTACCGTCTGGAATCGCTGGCAGCCAAGGTTCTGGTTCAAGGGCAGAGAGATTGCCGTGCCCTGGCGGACCAGAGAGAAGACCCTTTACCGTTATTACTACCTGTTCACTTATTTTGAACTGGAGAACCTGGCGAAGGAAACGGGTCTTGAGATTATAAAATCTTCCCCCGAGCATGGCTACCGGCTCCCGCTAAAATATTTTTCCCGAAATATCTGCCTCCTCTTGAGGAAGACTTAACCAACAGAATAAAAAGGTGTAAGATAGAGATATGATAGTGAAAATTAAATGTCCTGCCTGCCAGACTGACGGCAGTATTTCGCTGATTGAGACAAGCTATGAGGGCCCGTACAAGTGCTGGAAATGCCGCGCCCTTTTCACCATTGAGCTGAAAAACAATAAGCTCATGTCCTGCGAGCCTCTTACCGAAGAGGAGTTTCAGAAGCAGCAGGAAATCAAGGCCCTCCAGGACAAGTTCAAACGGCAGTTTCCAGATAGATAGAATGGAACGGTTCCAGCCCCCCGCCGTTTGCCAGAACATTCCCTTTATTGCTATACTGTTGGCTATCATTTCACGCCCACCGGGGTTCTTTGGTGAACAATCGCAGCGAGTTTAACAAACAAAAAAGGAGGCTCCCGCCGATGCTTATCCCTACAATCATCATGGGGGTCCTTGCCATTGTCCTGCTCTACATCGGCTATCAGCGCGGCGGTGGGGAACACGTTGTCGGTCTGAAATCAGCGGGAAACCTGCTGCTCCAGATTCTTCCCCTGCTCATCTTTGCCTTTATCGTCGGGGGCATGATACAAATCCTGATTCCCCATGAAATAATATCCAAGTGGGTGGGCGCTGAATCAGGCTTCCGGGGCCTGCTCATTGGCTCTGCCATCGGCGGCTTCATGCCCGGCGGGCCTTACGTCAGCATGCCAATAGTGGCCGGACTGCTGCGCACCGGAGCCAGTATCGGCACTATGGTGGCGCTGATAACAGCCTGGTCATTACTGGCCGTCAGCCGAATGCCCATGGAAATAGGCATCATGGGCTGGAAATTCGCCTTAATTCGCCTGGCCTGTGTCTTTTTCTTCCCACCGATTGCCGGGTTCATCGCCAATAGCTTCTTTTCCGGTGTTAAAGTCGTTTAAATAAAATTAATAAGGGGGACATCATCATGGCAAAAGTATCAACATGGTCTCAACAGAATGCCAGCCAGAGGTCGAAGGGAAATTCAACAAATGGTACAACGAAGTGCATATCCCGCTGCTTTTCAAGTTTCAAGGGATGAAGAAGGTAACCAGGTACAAGATATTGAATAAAACTGGCGATTTCC
>CAZQWO010000017.1:17156-18662 GCA_964597015.1 uncultured Dehalococcoidaceae bacterium | reverse complement strand
CTCCCACGGCCTTCGGTGATGTCCGTGATTATCTCGAGCATGCGGTCAATCCCCAACCGGCAGGGCAAGCACTTGCCGCATGACTCGTCCTGTAGGAAGGTCAGGAAATACTTGGCCACGTCCACCATGCAGGTTTCCTCGTCCATCACCACCATGCCGCCCGAGCCGATCATGGAGCCGGCTTCGGAGAGCACGTCGAAGTCGACCGCGAGGTCAAACTTATCCACCGGCAGACACCCACCTGATGGTCCGCCGGTCTGGACCGCTTTGGTTAGCTTGCCGTTGACCGTGCCGCCGCCGATGTCAAACACCACCTCGCGGATGGACGTGCCCATGGCCACTTCAACCAGGCCGGTGTTCTTGATGTGGCCGGTGAGAGCGAGGACTTTGGTGCCCTTGCTCCCCTGCGTCCCCTTTGAGGCAAACCATGATGAACCATTCAAGATGATGGACGGGACGTTAGCCCAGGTCTCGACGTTGTTGAGGGTCGTTGGCTTGTGATAAAGACCGTCCACCACGGTGTGGACGTCCTTGGGCCGGGGCTCGCCGACTTTGCCTTCCAGGGAGGCCATGAGAGCCGTTGATTCGCCACAGACGAAAGCCCCCCCGCCCCGGGCGATGTCCACGTCAAACGAGAAGGACGAGCCCAGTATATTGTCGCCGAGGAGACCAAGTTCGCGGGCCTGCTCGACCGCGATACGGGAATGCTCGACGGCGACCGGATATTCGTTGCGGACGTAGACGTATCCCCTGCGAGCGCCGATAGCCCAGGCGCCGACCATCATGCCTTCTAAAACCAGGTGCGGGTTGCCCTCGAGCACGCCCCGGTCCATATAGGCCCCAGGGTCGCCCTCGTCCGCGTTGCATATTACGTACTTCTCATCCCCGGGCGCCTCCTGACACTCACTCCACTTGCGCCCGGTCGGGAAGCCGCCGCCGCCGCGTCCCCGCAGCCCCGACGACTTGATTTCCCTGATAATCTCCTCCGGTGTCATGCCATTGAGCACCCTGGTGAGAGCGGAATAGCCACCGGCCACGATGTAATCCTCTACCGAGCAGGGGTCAACCATGCGGTTCTGGGACAGAATCTGCTGGTCCTGCGCCTGGTAAAAGGGAACCTCTGCCTCGGTCTGAACTTTCTTGCCCGAAACCGGGTCCGTGTAAAGCAGTCGCTCAATAACCTCGCCCCTCACCACGGTCTGGGAAACTATCTCGAAGGCATCCTCCGGCGAGACGTGACAGTAAAATATGTTGCCCGGCTCGATGACGATGATGGGGCCCTGCTCGCAAAAGCCATGGCATCCAGTGACACGCAGGCGCACGCTCTGGTCCAGTCCCTGCCGGGATAATTCGCCCCTCACCTCGTCTATGACGGCCCCGGACCCCGAGGCCTGACAGCCAGGTCCTCCGCACATCATCACCGTGGTGGTAATGCTTCGCCGCTGCTCCCGGAGCTGCTCGCGCAGGTGTTCCAGTTCGCGGAAACTATTGAGTCTGGACATTTTG
>CAZQWO010000017.1:0-17056 GCA_964597015.1 uncultured Dehalococcoidaceae bacterium | reverse complement strand
GCCTCTTCGGAAATGTAACCGTCGTTTTTCTGGACGTCCTGGAGCACTTCAACGAGCTGGTTCGGCTGGCTGCGACGTCCTTCCAGAATCTGCTCTAGCGCTTGCGGCGATATGTTAACCTCCCTGGCTGGAGAGTCTCTGCTTGATTACTTTCAAAATACCTGATAGAATCGATGATGTAAATACGGAATAAATGCACTTATAATACCTATTAAATATAGGCAATCAAGTGGAGGAACCCGATGATGAAGAGAAAAACTCCTCCGTCTCCAGCCAGCAGTCAGCATCTGCCTTTCCCCTCGAAAGACCTGGCCCTCCTGTGGCGGATACCGTTTTCCAGCGAAACCGAGCCCGGCAAGGTCGAAATCGCGCTGCGCGAGCGCATCAAGGAATTGAACTGTCTTTATGTGGTCTCCCAGCTGGCCGAGCGCAATCTGCATTCCCTTGACAACATGCTGCAGGAGCTGGTGAACTTTTTGCCCTATTCCTGGCAGTATCCGGAAATCACCTGCGCCCGGATTCTCTTTAAGGGAAAAACCTGCCGGAGCGATAGTTTCAAAGTGACCAGCTGGCGGCAGTCGTCGCGGATTTACATGTATCACGAGGCGGTAGGTGAGGTCGGCGTTTTCTACCTGGAAGAATGCCCGCCGGCTGATGAAGGCCCTTTTCTAAAAGAGGAACGCGCCCTGCTGGACGCGGTGGCCGAGCAGATTGGCACCATTGCCACCCGGATATCGGCGGAGCTGGAATTGCAGGAGACCAACCGACAACTGGCCCTGGAGCGCAAAGCCCTGCAGGAGTCCAACACCGCCCTGCGGATGGTACTGGCCCGGATTGAGCAGGAGAAACAGGAAATCCACCAGGACATTAAAACGAACGTCGAGAAAATCCTGATGCCCATCCTGCACGCCCTGGCCCAGCAGCTGCCCCAGGCCCAGAGAAAATATGTGGAGATGCTCCAGACCAACCTCGAGGAAATCACCTCACCGTTCATCAGTCAATTGTCCCTTGCCTACCATTCGATGACACCGACCGAAATCGCCATTTGCAACATGATACGGAACGGGATGCCCACCAAAGAAATAGCCGAGACGCGGGGCGTGTCCGGGGCCACCATCAACCGCCACCGGGAAAATATCCGGCGCAAGCTCAAGCTCACCAACGAGGATGTCAATCTGGCCACTTTCCTGCAGTCGAGCATGTGGGAAGGAAAGTAGAAACCGGCTTTTCCCATATCCATAAAAAACGCCCGGTTCTTATATCGGGCGTTATCTTTTATTGACCCGTGGGCTATAATATCATAAGGCTATATCATCGAAGCCTTCTCCGTATACTTTGAAGAAGCTGAAAACAAGGGTAAAATAATAGAATTCGCAAGGAACCAGCTAAACAACGGCAGCCCCAGAACCAGAAAGAAAGCCGAGCAATTTTTAAGTAAATGGGACAAGGAGCAATCAGAATGAAACTGGAAGGGAAAAAAGCAATTGTTACCGGCGGCGGCACCGGCATCGGGAAAGGCATTGCTCTGGAGCTTGCCAGCGCCGGAGCCGACATCGCCATATGCAGCCGCAATAGCCAGAATATCGAAAAGGTGC
Organism: uncultured Dehalococcoidaceae bacterium; assembly: GCA_964597015.1. GTDB lineage: Bacteria > Chloroflexota > Dehalococcoidia > Dehalococcoidales > RBG-16-60-22 > E44-bin89. The sequence continues at coordinate 15,461 of CAZQWO010000017.1, read as the reverse complement.
GCGACGAGATAATATCCCTGGGCAGAGCTTCGATGGCGATACCCATGGACGTGCGTGTCAGGGAACAGGTAGATGATATGGTACGGCAGGTAATTGATGAATTCGGGCGGATTGACATCCTGGTGAATAGCGCCGGAATCAACCGCCCCACGCCGATACTCGATTTAACCGAAGATATCTGGGACCTTCTTCTTGATACGAACCTCAAGGGCCTCTTCTTTTGCACACAGGCTGTAGCCAGGCATATGGTCAAGCAGAAATACGGGAGGATAATCAATATTTCCTCGACCGCTTCGCTGGGTGCCAATGAGCCGGGTCAGGCCGCCTATGCTGCTTCTAAAACAGGAGTGAACGCCTTTACCAAGGCATGTGCCCGTGAGTTCGGTCCCTATGGAATCAATATCAACGCCATTGCTCCCGGGCGAATTCTCACACCTCTGGTTTATGCCAGCCGGACACCGGAACAGGTGGAGAAATTCATAGAGGTCGGTGAAAGCACGGCCGTTCTGGGAAGATTGGGCACTGTTGAAGACATCGCCCATTTAGCCCTGTTTCTGGCTTCAGACGATGCCTCTTTCATCACCGCGGAGATTATTGCCTGTAACGGCGGCAGGACCAATCTGATGGGTCGATAATAATAAAATATATTCAGGAATTAGCGGTATCAACTTTACGCGGCCGTCCCCGCTTTCGCCAGCCAATTGCAGCCAATAGATAGCCGGCTTCCGTATCTTCCCAGCCGGCAGGACTGATGAGGCGGCCTGGGTTGAACAGGTAACGGTTACGTCTGCCCTCGCGTTTCTTGGTTATATATTCTTCTTCGAGCAGGTCATTAATGATATTATGGGTCGCCCTCTCTGAAATTCCGATGATATCCGATAGCTCCCTCGCGGTAATGCGAGTTTGACGCGCGATGTGGCTCAGCACTAAAGCGTGGTTGGTCAAAAATCTGAATTTTGGCATTTATTATCCTGTCCGGTTAAAAACTCCAGCTAAATATACACTACTTTGAACCATAAATCAATACTATCAATTCATGCAAAGTAATTCCTTTTCCAGGCTACACTAAAATATTAAATTTACCCCATAGCTAATGTCGACTTTTCTCCGGAGATTTAACAATATAATCAGCCATATAATGTCATCAGAACCTGTACTGTAAATATCAAATATTTTGTAACTATTACTCAAGCACCAGTCAAAGGTATTGACAAACGGATTATTTCTGAATTATTATTCCTGTAGTGATATGCTCACATATGGTTTCATAATGTTCATTACATGATACATACTTAAAGTAAAAGACGCCTGCGCAAGACCAGTACTTTTGTAATAGCCAAAGGCAGCAGAAAAATTATTATTAACCGGGGGAAGAGATGGTTAACAAGATTAAAAAAGAGCTGACCAGAGTATCTGCCCGGTTGTCAAGATTATTAATGAGGGCCAGCGACCATCACTGGCCAGCAAACGTGCTGGAAACCCTGGAGACAAAATATAATCTGCTTCCCAGGGACCTGCTGCGCCTGTGGTATATTCGCCGCCGAATGCTTTCCAATAAGGCACGCACGGATTCCATATTTATTTATGACTGGGCCAAAGCCCGTGACCAGAATGTATCCATAAGAAGATTTAATGACCTGTCTAAATATCCCGACTTACTGCGTTATAAAGGTTATATTGCCAGCAATGGTGAAGTGAAGATTGAAGAGATAAGAACAAATTAGCCAACTGTTTCTTGAAAGGCATACAAGGGGGGATGTCCAGATTCCCCCCTTTTTACTTTCCGCCGCTATCCGTTGACCTCAAAAGAATACCGGAAGGCTGATTTACGCAGGCTCAGAACAACATCTTGAGCAATAGTGTGATAACGTAACCCAGTATGCCGCAGATGGGAAAAGTGAGTATCCAGGCGGCTATGATATTGCCGGCGAGTCCCCAGCGGACGGCGGAAAAGCGCTGCGTGGACCCCACCCCCATCACCGAGGCGCTGACACAATGGGTGGTGCTGACCGGAATACCAAAATGAGACGCAGTTTCAATCACCGACGCCGCAGCCAGATGAGTGGTGAATCCCTGAACCGGACGCAGGTTTGTCATTTTCATACCGATTGTCTTGATGACCCGCCGACCGCCCAAAGCAATGCCGAAGCTTATCGCCGCTGCGGAGACAACAATCACCCACCACATATCCGGGTTCAATATCGATAGTCTATCCCAGATGCCGACATCGTTATGGTAAATCACCAGGGCCATGGTAATCACGCCGATGGGCATCTGGCCGTCGTTCTTGCCGTGGCTGTAGGCCATGAAGAAAGTGCTCGCATACTGCATTCGGCTGAAAACGCGGCGCATGCGGTCAGGTCGGCTTTTCTGAAATATCCAGTACAGGCCGAGCATAACGACAAAGCCGCCAGTAAAACCAAGCGCCGGGGCGATAATAACTGCGGACAGGACACGCTGCATGACGCTCCATACCACGGCCGCGCTGCCACCTACAGCCATCCCGGCCGCCGCCAGGCCGGCGATGAACCCGTGATGAATGCTGATGGGCAGGCCCATCCACGTCGCCGCCAACCCCCAGATTATGATGGAAATCAGAGCGGCAATAACCGTTTGATAGGAAATCACGTCCTGGATAATGATGCCCTTGCCAATGGTATGCGCCACCGCGGTGCCGGTGGCGGCACCGGAAAAATTGGCAATTACAGCGACGAAAAGCGCCCGCTGTGGCGAAAGAGCTCTGGTGCCAATAGCCGGGGCAATAGCATTGGCGGCATCGTTGAAACCGTTGACAATCCCGAAACCAATCGCCAGAACAATGACGAGGACGAGGAGTGGAAAGGACGCATCAGGCATGCTTGAGCGCTACCCCTTCAAGGACATTGGCCACATCCTCACATCTATCGGTCGCGCTCTCCATGTGCTCTAATATTTCGCGCCATTTGATTACATCGGCAGTATCGTTGCAATTCTCAAATAACTCCGCCATGGCGCTGCGGAAGACTTTATCCCCCGCGTTTTCAAGTCGGTTAATCTCTATGCAGTGCTCCAATACTTGTTTCAACTTGGGATGATTGCGCAACTGTTTCAAGGCCACCGCCACTTCTTTTGAAGCGGTTACTATGATACCGGCCAGTTCTCTGGCTCCTTCTTTGGGAGCGTCTATTTTGTAAATAAGCATCGCCACTGCTGCAGCATGTATCAGGTCCACAATATCGTCGAGAGAATGGGCCAGAAGCGCCATATCCTCCTGGTCAAACGGCGTGACAAAAGTACGATGCAAAAGCGCAATAATCTTGTGCGTGATATTGTCACCTACATGCTCAAATTCGTCTATCTGCTCAACCTTTTGCTCAATATTTTCCCAGCTATCGACCATGTCCTTCATCAACTCAGCGGTCCTGACCATGTTTTCCGCACTTTCCTCATAAAGCTCAAAAAATATTTTACCCCTGGGCATAATTGAAAATTTAAACAATAGACATACTCCTGCACCTAATATTGAGTGAAATAAGACCGCCCGTACCGGCTTTTGACTGAGGAACGTGAAAAGACATAAAACAGAGAGCGAGAAATATTTTTCTCATAGCCTCTTAAACGTATGTTAGTCAAACCGTACCTCTAATGTCAAGCGGTAAGTTATCTCCAGTACATACGAGATTCATATCGGGCAGTATTTTAAAAGTTTAACAAACGCAAAAATATTAGAATGTATACAACATATTCGACTGGCAAAAGTAATTATGAAAATTTATTGACAAATTTCGCCATTATTGTATACAATAATCCCGTAATGGCAACGCGTGACCAAACGGAAAAGAGAGATGTCCCCGTTCGAAAAAGGGTCTACGAGAACCTGAAAACGGCGATTCTCTCCGGCCGCCTCAGCCCAAAAGAAAGGCTGACCGAGGAGCATCTCGCGGAAACGCTGGGCGTGAGCCGCACACCAATTAGAGAAGCGCTCTATAAGCTCGAAGCTGAAGGCCTGATTCGTCCTCTGGAGACAAGGGGGTTCATCGTCTCCGGAGATTCAAAGGAGGAAGTTGGAGAGCTCTTTGATCTCCGTGCCATCATGGAAGGATATGCGCTCAGAATCATCTCGGAAAGAATCAGCGAAGAGAGTTTTAACCAGCTAGATAACTTCATCGCCAGGGCACAGTCAGCGCTGGATGCGGACCGGATGGGTGATGTCTTCAGATGGAACACGCGTTTCCACGACCATCTGCACGAGCTCGTCTCGGATATGGCACGTCTCTACCGGATGACTGTTGATATGAGAAAACAGGTGCTGCGCTACCGCAAAGAAACCCTGCAATCTGTTGAGGGCGCGCAGAGAACGCTTGATGGCCACCGCAAGATATTGCTGGCCCTGCGCTTAAAGGACCCGGAACTGTGCGAGAAGACGATGCGTGAGCATATCAAGCTGGCCAAGGAGGATGCCCTGCTGACCCTCCTGAGAGAAGTATAGAGAATAATAACCGAGGAGGCCCGGTATTGGAAAAACATATTGAAGTACACATGGAAAAATGCACCGGCTGCAAGCTGTGCGAGCTGGTTTGTTCGGCGGTAAAAACGAGCGCGTTCAACCCCAGGGATTCCAGAATCAAGGTATGCCTGGTCGATATTCCCGAGATACCCGTGCCCATAATCCTCGATAACTGTGATTACTGCTTCGGCAATCCCGCCTGTGTCCAGTTCTGCCTGCCCAAAGCAATCGAGTGGATAGAAACGGAAACCAAGCCGGAACGACCGAAGGTTTCAGAGGCCAGGAAAATCGCCGAAGAATGGCTGAAATCGGTCAGCAAGTAGGTAGATGGCAATGGCCAGGGTGAAGGTAAAAAGCTTCTCCGTGATTCGGGATGTGCTCGGCGCGGAAGTGGTGGAAATAGACGTGAACGAGCCGGCAACAGTCGGCGGGCTTTTCGATGAACTGGTGCGCCAGTACGGCCAGTCCTTTAAAGATAAGATATGGGACCCGAACACCGGTCAAATTGCCCCGTTCCTCATCAAGCTGAATGAATCCATGATACGCTCCACAAATGATATGACACATAAAATAAAAAACGGCGACAAAATCGCCATCATTTTCCCAATAGGAGGAGGTTAACCATGGCGAAAAACTTTCCCTACGGCGGCTATATAGGACAGCTATTACGAGTCAACCTCAATAATAAAGGTATTTCCAAAGAAGAGCTCAGAGAGGACTTGGCCAGAGAATTCGTTGGCGGCGTCGGCTTATCAGCCAGAATTCTCTACGAGGAACTCCCACCCGGAATCGACCCGCTGGGCCCGGAGAACAAGCTGGTCATGATGACCGGTCCGGTCAACGGCACCATGATTCCGGCGGCATCGCGCTCTTCGTTCTGCGCCAAGTCACCGTATACCAAATCGTTCTTCCACAGTATCTTCGGCGGCTTTCTGGGGCCTGAGCTCAAGTTCGCCGGCTACGATGGCCTGATTGTTGAGGGGCAGGCGGACAGGCCGGTATATATCTGGATAGATGACGACCGGGTGGAAATCAGAGACGCCAGCCACCTCTGGGGCAAAGACCCGTTCACGGCCGAGGACACCCTGCGGAAAGAGATTGGCGATGAGGAGATTCACATCGCCACCATCGGACTGGCCGGCGAAGAGAAAGCGCCCTATGCCATGATTCTCTGCGATATCCGGGCTTCCGGTCGCGGCGGTATGGGAGCGGTGATGGGCTCGAAAAACCTGAAAGCCATTGCCATCAGAGGCACCGGGGGCGTCACGGTGCCCAACATGCTGCAGGTCTATAACACCGCCGTCAGAATCAATAAGCTCTTTGTCACCAACCCGGCGGTTCAGGGCCTTTCCGGTTACGGCACGCCGCGAAACGTGGCCGCCATGAACGAAGGCGGCATCCTGCCCACCCGGAACTGGCAGACCGAGACCTTTAAGGGGATGAAGAACATCACCGGCGAGGCGATGAGGGAACAGGTGGTCAAGGGCCACCGCGCCTGTTTCGCCTGTTCCATCAACTGCACCAAATACAGCGTGGTGCCCGGGGGCCCGTATAAATCAATCATCAACGGCGCCGACTACGAGACGATTTACGCTTTCGGCTGCATCTGCGAGGTGGACAACATAGAGGTGCTCTGCAAGGCAGACGAGCTATGCGACTACTACGGAATCGACCTCATCTCAGCAGGGGTGAGCATTGGCTGGGCCTGGAGTGCTATGAAAAGGGCATCTTCACCAAGAAAGACACTGATGGAATAGATTTACGGTTCGGCAATGCCGATGGCATGCTACAGATGATTGAAAAAATCGGCAAAAGGGAGGGGCTGGGAGAATTACTGGCCAAGGGCACGAGGGACGCCTCGAAAATTGTCGGCAAGGGCTCGGAACGTTTTGCCATCCAGAACAAGGGACTGGAGTGGCCGGGACACACCTGCCGCCCCTTTCCCGCCTGCGCCGTCGGCTACGCCACCGGCCCGAGAGGCGGCAGCCACCACGACATCCGGCCCACCGCCGAGAAGAGCGGGCTGGTCGACCGCAAAATACTTGAGGGGAAAGGAGCCCTGGCCGCGGAAGTCAACCACTGGCTGATTCTAGGTGATTCCATGCTGGTATGCCACCTAGCTGAGCCCATCTGGGGGCCGCTCAAAATCAGCGATAGTATGATAAATGCCCTGAATGCGGTCACCGGTTGGGAGCTTGACTACGAGGGAGCCAGAAAAATCGCGGAGCGGGAGTGGAACATGATCCGCTGCTTTTCAGCGAGGGAGGGGTTCACCCGTGAGGATGACCAGCTTCCCATCCGGTTCATGGAAGAACCGGTACCGGAAGGGCCGATGCAGGGGAGCCATATTCCCAGGGAAACCCTGGAACGATTGAAGGACGATTACTTCACCTATCGAGGCTGGGACCTGAAAACCGGCAACCCGACCAGGCAGAAACTCACCGAACTGGGGCTGGACTTTGCTGTGAAGGATGTTTGCCGCGGAAGCTAGGCCTCTTACAATGAACCAGTAGTTTTATATTAATAGCCCGGCACGAATCCGTGCCGAGCTTGCACTATTCTACTGCGAATTATGAACCTAACTATCTTCGATGCCCAGGTCTTTTATGTAATCAACCGCGCTCTGAATGGTGACTATCTTTTCCGCATCCTCGTCCGGTATCTCGACTTTCTTCGACGGCGTGCTGAATTCCTCTTCCAGTGACATCACCAGCTCCACTAAATCCAGAGAATCGGCACCAAGGTCCTCCACAAAACTTGCCGCCGGTTTAACATCTGCTTCTTCAACACCAAGTTGTTCCACAACTATGGGTTTTATTCGCTCAAAAATCGTCGCCACGTTTTATCCCCCTTTCCGAGAACCCGTCATCTTTTAGCCAACGTACTGATTGAACCCAGTACGCCATTAACAAACTTCGATGAAGTTTCGCCGCCGAACTTCTTGGCCAGTTCCACGGCCTCATTAATGGCAACCTTAACGGTTACTTTATTATCAAATAAAATTTCAGAGATTGCAAGTCGCAGAATATTACGGTTGATGACCGAGATTTGCTCTATGGGCCAGCTTGGGGCAAACCGCTTTATGTTCCGGTCTATATCCTCCCGGTGCTGCACTGCCTGGTTCACCAGCTCGCAAACGAAGGCATTATTATCTGCGGCTAAATTCCCATCAGCCAGAAGCCGGCGCAATACCTCTTCCGCCTCGTGCTTGGTGGTATCGATTTCATAAAGTGCCTGAAGGGCGATGGCCCTTGCCTTCCGTCTCTGTCCGGTCATCTGCTGCTCCCAGATTCAACCAAAATATTATAGCACGTGCCTTCAGGTATTCTCCACCTTGACACCTCGAGGCAATAACTGCTACACTTTCCCTACTCCCTCCATTCTATTTTTTGGTTTTAACCAGCGTGACAGGTTACTCCGGTGAAAAAAGTTGGCATTTTCTATCATCCATTAGTTGAAGCCACCCAGACCAAGGCAAAGCAGCTGCAGTACTTCCTCGCCTCTAGCGGCATTGCTGCCTGGCTCTGCTCCGCCTGGGAAGGTGAGACCGCCCGGAAATATCTTGACGATACCGACCTGGTCCTGAGCGTTGGCGGCGACGGCACCATACTACGCTCGGCACAGGCAGTGGTCCCGCGCATGATTCCGATAGTGGGCATAAACCTCGGCAAACTGGGGTTCATGACCGAGCTCAGCGCCGATGAGGCTGCGGACAAATTACCTCTCCTGCTCTCTGGAGAAGGGTGGATTGACGAAAGAGCCATGCTTCAGGCCGAGCTGTCCGCAAAAGGCCAGGAGAAAAATACCTATCATGCCCTGAATGACGTGGTGGTGGCGAGAGGTGCCGTCGCCCGTCTGGTACGCGTGGCCGCCAGTATCAATGGCACGCACCTCGCCGACTATAAAGCTGATGGAGTGGTCCTGGCTACGGCCACGGGCAGCACCGGCTATGCCCTGGCCGCCGGCGGACCCGTTTTATACCCGCAGGCAAAGGATTTTGTACTGGTACCCGTCATGCCCCACCTCAGCCCGGCGAATGCGTTTGTGCTGTCGGCGGAAACGGTGGTCCAGCTGCGGGTCACCGCAGCGCATCAGGCAACGTTCAGCATTGACGGCCATACTAACCTGCCTCTCCCGGATGGCGCTGTGGTTACGGTAAGGCCAGGCCCGCACCGGACACGGTTCCTGCGCATCCATCCTCAGGACACCTTCTATCGCTCCCTGGAGCAAAAACTGAAAGGAAAGCGGTAAATTGAGCACGATAGGAAAGGCTAATATCCAGGACGTACCCCAAATCCACCAGTTAATCAACCACTTCGCTGACAAAGACGAGATGCTGCCGCGTTCGCTGAGCGAAATCTACGAAAACGTCCGTGACTATTTCGTCTACCGTAAGGGCGACCGTATGCTTGCCTGTGCGGCACTGCATATAATCTGGTCCGACCTGGCGGAAATCAAGTCGGTGGCCGTGGCCGAGAAATCCCAGAAGCAGGGCGTAGGTACCACGCTGGTTGAAGCCTGCCTGAAAGAAACAGAAGCTCTGGGCATTCCCACCGTATTCTGCCTGACCTACCAGCCGGCATTCTTCAAGAGATTCGGCCTGAGTGAAATAGACAAGATGGAGCTGCCGCGCAAGGTCTGGACCGAATGCTTCCGGTGCCCCAAATTCCCCGATTGCGGTGAGGTAGCCCTCATCCGCCATTTTTAGCGAGAGGTGGCAGTTTATGGAAGAGACGCTTTCCAGCCAGATGATTTACGATGGACGAGTAGTAAAGCTCCGGGTGGACTCCGTCCGGACGGGTAACGGACGCCAGACGACCCGGGAAATCGTGGAGCACAGCGACTGCATCGCCGTTGTGGTTATTGATAAGCAAGATAATGTGCTGCTGGTGAAGCAGTTCCGCAAGCCGGTGGAGAAGGAACTGCTGGAGATACCGGCCGGCGGCATTGACCCCGGTGAAGGACCTGAAGAAGCGGTCAGCCGCGAGCTGCGGGAGGAAATCGGCTACATGCCCCGGAAGGTGCAGAAGCTGGGTGGTTTCTATTCGGCGCCGGGCTACAGCAGCGAGTACCTGTACCTTTACCTGGCCACCGACCTTGTCCCCAGCCAGCTAATCGCCGAAGATACCGAGGAAATCAACGTTGTCCGCGTGCCGGTCAAAGAAATTCCGGACCTGATAGCCTCCGGGCGCATCTGCGATGCCAAGAGCATCGCCGGGTTGCTTACCTATCTGGAACACGGCAGGAGCAGGAAAAAGGCTGCCTAGCACAGCCGGTCGGAAAGTCTTCTCCCGCCGAGAAGATGCATGTGCAGATGCGGTACCACCTGTCCCCCCTCCTCGCCGCTGCTGACAACGAGCCGGTAGCCCTTTTCGGCAACACCCTCCTGCCTGGCGAGCTTGTTGGCCACCCCGGCCATACGCCCGATAATCGATGTCTCCTTTTCAGCTAAATCGGCCAGAGAGGTGATATGCCGCCTGGGTATTATGAGCACGTGGGTCGGCGCCAGAGGGTTGATATCGCGGAAGGCCATCACCTCGTCATCCTGATAAAGCGTATCGCTGGGCAGCTCCCCGTTCACAATGCGGCAGAAAACGCACTCCATGGACTAGCCCTTCTCCTTCCGGTATTTGGCCCTGCCCTGCTCAAACAGGTCGTTGCCATAAATATCATTGGCCACGATGGCCGGGAAATTATCCACCGTCAACATCCTGATTGCTTCCGGTCCCAGGTCCTCGTAGGCAATAACCGTTGCTTTCTTAATCGACTGGGCCAGCAGGGCACCGGCCCCGCCGGTGGCAGTAAAATATATCGCCTTGTATTTCTGCAGCGCCTCTCTGACTTCAGAGGAACGGTTGCCTTTCCCAATCATCGCCTTCACGCCGGCGGACAGCAGACGGGGTGTATACATGTCCATGCGACCGCTGGTGGTGGGGCCCGCGGAGCCAATGACTCGACCCGGCCTGGCCGGCGAAGGTCCGGCATAATATATGGTCTGCCCCTTCAAAACAAACGGAAGCTCCTCCCGCTTCTTAAGTGCTTCTATAAGCCGCTTATGGGCGGCGTCACGCGCGGTGTAGAACGTGCCGGAAATCAATACCGGTGTGCCGGCGGTCAGTTCCTTAATCGTTTTCCGATCAAGAGGCATGGTTATATGCACTGCTTCCATCTACAGTCTCGCCTCCTTGTGGCGCGAGCAGTGGCATTGAAAGTTTATCGCTACCGGGAGGCAGGCAATATGCGTTGGCTTCGCCTCCGCATGCACCGCCAGCGCCGTGGTAATGCCGCCCACCCCCATGGGACCGATTCCCAGACCATTGATACGGGATAGAAGCTCCTCCTCCAGGGTGGCCATTTCCGGGTCGGGGCTCGGCTGACCGACGGGACGCAGCAGGGCTTTCTTGGCCAGCATCATGGCCCCTTCAGAGGTAGCGCCAATGCCCAGGCCGATGATAATTGGCGGACAGGGACTGGCCCCAGCCTCGTCCACCGCCCTGACAACGAAATCAACAATGCCCTCCCGGCCATCGCCCGGCCGCAGCATCGCCAGACGGCTCATGTTCTCGGAGCCGGCTCCCTTGGGCAGACAGGTTATCCTGATATGGTCCCCCGGCACAATTTCGGTGTGAATAATCGGTGGGGTGTTGTCCTTGGTATTCTTCCTCTCGGAAAAGGGCTGGCTGACCATGGACTTGCGCAGGTATCCCTGCGTGTAGCCCTGGCTTACCCCCTCGCTTACCGCCGCATTCAGGTCGCCATCGACCACGTGCGCATCCTGTCCCACCTCAAGGAAGATAACGGCACTGCCGCAGTCCTGACAAAGGGGCAGGCTTTTTGCCTCGGCTATGCGGGCATTATCAACCAGTTGCCGCAGAATCTCCTTGCCCAGCGGGGACGGTTCGCTCTGCTGCGCCTGCTTCAGTGCCGTCAGGACAGCTTCGTCAAGCTCAAAATTGGCGCGCTGGCAGAGCTGCGCAACCGTTTCGGTGATGTCCTTCGCTTTGATTTCCCTGATTTTCGCGGCTATCAGCGTCACCCCCTTCAGCTTGCCGCCATTTTCTCGATTACCGCATCGACAACCTGCGCGGTGCCGACGGCGAGTGCCCCCTCAGATATTATATCATAAGTAACGCTTTTGCCTTCAGCGATAACACCAGCAATGGCTTTTTCAAGTCTATCAGCAGCCTTCTTCTCGCCAAGATGGCGAAGCAGCATGACACCGGAGAGCATCATCGCCATTGGGTTCGCCCTGTTCTGCCCTGCGTATTTTGGGGCACTGCCGTGGGTCGGCTCAAAAACAGCTATGTCATCGCCAACATTGGCGCCGGGGGCAACCCCCAGTCCACCCACCAGCCCGGCACATAAATCGGACAGGATATCACCATAGAGATTCGGTGCCACGATGACATCAAACTGCCGCGGGTTCTTCACCAGCTGCATGGTCATATTATCAACCAGCCGGTCGTTAAATTCAATACCCAGATATTCCCGGGCTACTTCCCTCGCCACACTCAAAAATAATCCGTCCGAGAATTTCAGGATATTGGCCTTGCTGATAGCGGTTACCATTTTCCGGCCATAAGCACGGGCATATTCAAAAGCGAACCGGACAATGCGTTGGCTGCCCGATTCGGAAATGACCTTCAGGCTGATGCCAGAATCTTCCCGCACCGTGCCTCTCTCTGCCTTTGCCGCAAGCTCTATCAGTTTTTTCGTCTCCGGTGTACCTCTCTCGAATTCAATGCCGGCGTAAAGGTCCTCGGTGTTCTCCCTGATGACCACCAGGTCGATATTTTTGTAAAAAGAGGGAACGCCGGGGTACGTCTTACAGGGGCGGACGCAGGCAAAGAGGTCAAGCGCCTTGCGCAGGGCCACGTTCACGCTGCGGAAACCCGAGCCAACCGGGGTGGTTATGGGACCTTTCAGCGCCACCTTGTTCTTCCTCACCGATTCCAGCACCGAATCAGGCAACGGCGTGCCGTATTTATCGATAACGTCAGCACCGACTTCCGCCACGTCCCACCGGAAGGCAACGCCGGTGGCTTCCAGAACCCGCCTGGTCGCCTCGGTGACCTCCGGGCCGATACCGTCGCCGGGAATAAGGGTAACGTTATAGACCATGCCCTATTTTCCTTCTGCTACAGCTTGAAATCGCCGTGCTTCTTGATATAAGGAATAAGCCCGCCCTCATCGAGGATGCGGAGCATTACCTCCGGTATTCTGCCAAAGGTGAGCTTCTGGCCGCTGGTTACATCTTTTACCGTGCCCGCGGAAAGGTCAACCTCCAGCTCATCACCATCATTGATGCCATCGGTATCACAGATGAGCACCGGCAGTCCCAGGTTGATGGCATTGCGGAAAAAAATGCGGGCGACCGACTTGGCCAGTATGGCGCTGACACCCGCCATCTTGATGACCAGCGGGGCGTGTTCTCGGCTGGAACCGAGGCCAAAATTGCTGCCGGCAACGATGAAGTCGCCTTCCCTGACCCGCGAAACGAAGGTGGGGTCGGCATCCTCCAGAACGTGTCTGGCCAGCTCGGGCAGATTGCTCCTGATGTGCGCATACCTGCCCGGTATAATATGATCGGTAGAGATGCCGTCGCCGAACTTAAAGGCCTTACCCTTGAGCAATTACATCGCCTCCCTGGGGTCGGTGATTTCACCGGCGAGTGCCGTCGCCGCCGCCGTGGCCGGGCTGCCGAGATAGACAAACGCTTTAGGGTTGCCCATCCGGCCCTTGAAATTGCGGTTTGACGTGGAGAGGCAGGCCTCACCATCGCCCAGAATCCCCTGGTGCAGCCCAAGACACGGCCCGCAGCCCGGGGGCAGCACCGTCGCGCCGGCTTCAACCAGAGTCTGAAGGTAGCCCCTGGTCAGCGACTCAAGATAAATCTGCCGCGAGGCAGGGGCGACAATCAACCTTGTATCTGGATGGCATCTTTTGCCTTTCAAAATATTCGCCGCTATTTCCAGGTCATCCAGTCGCCCGTTGGTGCAGGTGCCGATGAAGACCTGCTGAATTTTGGCCCCTTTCAGCTCGCGGGCGAGGGCGACATTATCCACCGTATGAGGTTTAGCTACGGTGGGTTCAAGAGCAGCAAGGTCAATTTGAATCGTCTGTTCATAGCTGGCATCGGCATCAGGGTAAACAGGCTGGTAGTCTTTACCTCGTCCCTGCGCCACCAGGTAATCCCTGGTTATGTCATCGGCCGGGAAGATACCGGCCTTTGCCCCCGCCTCAACCGCCATGTTGGCAATGGTAAACCGGCCCGACATTGATATTCCCTTTACCCCATCCCCACCAAATTCCAGCGCCTTGTAGGTCGCGCCGTCGGCGCCAAGCCGACCGATAAGATTTAAAACAAGGTCTTTGGCCGAAACTCCTTTCTGAAATTTACCGTCGACCATAATATGTATGCTCTCCGGGACGCGGAACCAGGTCCTGCCTAGGCCCATAGCCACGGCAACATCAGAAGAGCCCATGCCGGTGGCAAAGGCGCCCAGCCCGCCCGCGGTTACCGTATGGGAATCGGAGGCGATGATGACATCGCCGGGCCGGGCCGATGACTCTGCCACCAGCTGGTGGCAGACGCCTTCCCCGATGTCCGACATTATCGCCCCGGTCTCACCGGCAAAGCGGCGCAGCAGCAGATGGTCATTCGACAGCGTATGGGTCGGGCTGGGAACAGCGTGGTCGATAAACACCGCCGTTCTCTCCGGTCTGGCCAGCTTTTTCAGGCCACTTTCCCGGAACTGCCTGACGGCCAGTGGCCCGGTGGTGTCCTGTATGAACACCAGGTCCACCGAAGCAATAACTATATCCCCGGCCCTGATATTGTTGCCCGACCTGGCGCTCAGTATTTTTTCGGCTAGTGTCTTACCCATAAAAAGGCTGGAGGCTCCTTGAATTTGTGATGGTGAAAGCAACAGGGTTACATCGGTACGTTGCCGTGCTTCCGTGACGGACGGGTCTCCTTCTTGTCACGCAGCGCTTCAAGCGCAGCGATTATCTCAGGACGAGTATCTCGTGGGCGAATAACGGCGTTGATATAGCCCATGCTGGCCGCAATATAAGGATTATAGAAATGCTGGCGGTATTCCTCTATCTTCTCTTTCTCCTTGGCGGCTGAGTCGGTGGCTTCTTTGATTTCCTGACGATGTATAATGGCGGCTGCGCCCTCGGCCCCCATAACGGCTATTTCCGCCTTGGGCCAGGCCAGCGTATGGTCGGCGCCAAGGCTCTGGGCACACATGGCCAGGTATGACCCCCCATACGCCTTCCGCGTAATCAGGGTTATCTTGGGCACGGTAGCCTCGGCGTAGCACCACAGCAGCTTGGCACCGTGCCGGATGATGCCACCCCACTCCTGATGGCTGCCGGGCAGGTACCCCGGGACATCAACAATGGTCAACAAGGGAATATTAAAGGCATCACAGAAGCGGATAAAGCGGGCCGCCTTGTCCGAGGCATTAATATCCAGACACCCCGCCAGATGGTTCGGCTGGCTGGCAATGATGCCAATCACGTGGCCGTTCATCCTGGCAAAGCAGGTAATGATGTTCATGGCATAATGCCGGTGGGGCTCGCAGAAATCGCCTTCATCCACAATGGAGCGGATGACATTTTTCATATCGTATACCTTGCTCGCTTCCGGCGGTATGAGCTCATCCAGCGCGGGGTCGGCACGGTCGGGTTTGTCTTTTGATGTTATGTCAAGCGGTTTCTCATCGCAATTCGATGGCAGGTAGCCCAGTAGCCCTTTCATTTCCTCGATGCATTGCTGGTCACTATCACAGGCAAAATGCGCCACGCCGCTTTTCACGTTGTGGGTCATGGCACCGCCCAGTTCTTCGTCATTTATCTCCTCACTGGTAGCTGCCTTGACCACCTGGGGGCCAGTGATATACATGTGGCTGGTCTTTTTCACCATAAATACAAAGTCGGTCATGACCGGTGAATAGACTGCCCCACC
>CAZQWO010000016.1:0-19141 GCA_964597015.1 uncultured Dehalococcoidaceae bacterium | reverse complement strand
GGCAATGCTCGTCTGCATTATAGCAAAATTTACCAAATGATAAAAAGATGTGTTAAGATATACCACAAAGAAAAGGAGGCCTATCATGTATGATATCGTGATAAAGGGCGGGAGAGTAATTGACCCGGCACAAAATATTGATGGCACCATGGACGTAGCCATAAACGGGGACAAGATTGCCGCCGTGGACAAGGACATATCCCCGCAGGAAGGCAAGCGACTAGTCGATGCCAAAGGCAAGCTCGTCACTCCGGGACTGGTTGAGATGCACGCCCACGTTTTCGACAGTATTATGAAGATTGCTGTTGAGCCTGACGTAGCCGGCGTGAAGCACGCGGTGACCACCGTGGTCGACGGGGGCAGCGCCGGCGAAGCCACTTTCGCCGCGTTTCCCAAATACATCCTGCCCCCGGCCCAAACCAGAGTCTTCTGCTTCCTTCACCTGTGCTCTTTCGGCCTGATTCCTGAGCCAGAACTGGATGACTGGGATGAAGTTGACCTTGACGGCATGGCCGCCACCATAGAAGCCAATAAGGATATCATCAAGGGAGTCAAGCTGCGACTGGTCGGCAAGCTGGTGACCAGCGCCGGCATTGAGGTGGTGAAAGCGGCCAAGAAAATTGCCGGGCAGTTCGGCCTGCCCATAATGATTCACATCGGTGATACGGAGAAAAAAGTGCCGGCGTCATTAACGCCGGAATGTCTCTCTGTGATGGAGAAGGGCGATATTCTGAGCCATGTATATTCCGGCAACCAGGGCAATGTCCTGCGCCCGGACGGCACAATACTGCCGGAACTGAAAGCGGCCATGGAGCGCGGCGTCGTACTGGATACGTCCAACGGACGGAGCAATTTCTCCTTTGCCGTGGCGCGCAAATGCCTGTCCGAAGGCATACTGCCGACCACCATAAGCACCGACCTCAACCACCGGTGCCTGAAAGACCGGACCTTCAGCCTTCCGGTCAATATGTCCAAATTCATGGCGCTCGGGCTGGATTTGAAGCAGGTGGTGGCCATGGCCACCATCAATCCGGCGTGCGCAATCCATGAAGAGTCCAGAATTGGCAGCCTGAAGCCGGGGATGACAGCGGACGTCTCCATTCTGGAACTCAAGTCCGGCGTCTGGACGCTCATTGATACTCCGGGCGAGACCCTGAAGGCAGACAAACTGCTGATGCCGATTGCCGCCGTCAAAGACGGTAAGGTAATAAAGGCAGAGCCGGTGGCTTTACCACCTTCGGCCAGCTGAATCAGCGATAGAGTTGCTGCGCCCCGTAGGAAAATCTGGGCGGCCGGAGCTGGTTCCAGACTTCGTCGCAGGCTTTTAACTCCTCATCGGTGAGGGCTATCTCTATTGCGCCGATATTCTCCTCCAGCTGCTTTATAGAGTTGGCACCGCAGAGGACGGAGGTAATGGCTTTATTGTTCAGTATCCAGGCGAGGGAGAACTGGGCCATGCTGCGGCCGTGCTTCCGGGTAATTTCTTTGAACTTTGCTACTGCCTCAAAATCACTGGGCAGCCAGTAGCGGGTGCTGTACATCTTGCCCATCATTTTGTTGCTGAACCGCGTGCCCTCGGCCGGCGGCTTGTCCGGGTCATGCTTGCCGGTGAGCAGCCCTCCGGCAAGTGGATTATAGACGCAAACTCCCACCCCCTCATCAACGCAGAGGGTCAGCATTTCATCCTCAACTTCCCTGGTAATCAGGTTGTAGGGCGGCTGCGCGCAGTCATAGCGCGCCAGATTGAGCACATCGCTCATCCACAGCGATTTGCAGAGCTGCCAGACAAGATAGTTGGAACAGCCGATATAGCGCACTTTACCCTGATGAACCAGGTCATCCAGAGCGCGGAGCGTTTCATCAATCGGCGTGACACGGTCCCACCGGTGGGTGTAAAAGATATCGATATAGTCAGTCTTCAGCCGGCGCAGGCTGCCTTCGATTCCATCCATGATGTGTTTCCGCGATGTACCAATATCATTAACCGTCAGGCCTGACTGCCAGGCACCAACCTTGGTCGCCAGCACCACGTTATGCCGCATCCCCTTGAGCGCCCTGCCCAGGATTTCTTCGGTCAGACCGTTCACATACTGGTCGGCAGTATCAATGAAGTTAATGCCGGCGTCCACTGCCCACTTAATCAATTTTGTTGATTCAGCTTCATCAATCTGGTTGCCAAAGGTCATTGTGCCCAGGCAGATTTCAGAAACCATCAGGCCGGTCCTGCCCATTTTACGGTACTTCATTATGGTACTCCTCCTTTCCGTCTATTGTATTTTATGCCTCATTTTATCACTAATCTTTTCCGCCAACAAAAGCAGCATCCATTTCCGGCGATATTGACAGTAACAGGTTGAAGCGATAATATAACGGAAGCCATATATTAATATTTCTAAAAATCAGATTTTACATTAGGAGAAACATTATGCCTACCACAAAAGTGAACGGGGTCAATATTTACTATGAGGTTACCGGAGAAGGCTTCCCGCTGGTTCTGAGCCATGAATTCGGTGACACGTATAAGAGCTGGGAGCCCCAGGTGAGGTTCTTCTCGCGGCGCTACCGGGTCATCACCTACAACCACCGAGGCTTTCCGCCATCGGATGTGCCGCCCAAAGCGGCTGACTACTCACAGGACATACTCGTTGAGGACCTGTACCAGCTGCTGCGGCATCTCGGTATAGATGAAGCGTACATTGGCGGCTGCTCCCTGGGCGGCAACATCGCCCTCAATTTCGGCATTGTCCATCCGGAGATGACCAGAGCCCTGATAATGGCGGCCACCGGCGCCGGCACCACCGGACGGGACACTTTTGTACCCAAACTGGAAGGGATGGCGCAACAGCTCGAAAAAGTAGGCTGGAAGGTGCTGGCCGAGCAGTACGCTCACGACCCCAACCGCATCCAGCTTGGGCGCAAGGACCAGAGAAGCCAGCAGGAGTTCATTGATGGCCTCGCCGCCCATTCCAATGAAGGGTCTGTCCATCTGATTCGAGAGGTCATTATCAAGCGACCGCCTATATCCGCACTCGAGGCGAAGCTCAAAAAGCTCAAAATACCGGCGCTTATCATGGTTGGCGATGAAGACGCGATGTGCATCGACCCGGCACTCATCATGAAAAAACATATGCCCGGCGCTGGTCTGCTCGTCCTGCCTCAGTCCGGCCATGCCATTAACCTGGAAGAGCCGGATATCTTCAATCGGGCGCTGCTTGATTTTCTCACCGCCGTCGAGTCAGGGAAATGGGTGGTAGGCTAATCAGCAACGCAACCTGTGAGGCCAAATAGTGGAAGAAAAGCGTTCTCGCCGGCCCATTGAACGGAACATTGCTATGGAGCTGGTGCGAGCCACCGAGGCTGCCGCCATGGCGGCGGCACGCTATCTGGGCATGGGCAATAAAGAGATGGTGGACCAGGCAGCGGTGGATGCCATGCGCTTCGTTCTGGGCTACGTGGGCATGGAAGGCATCGTGGTCATCGGCGAGGGAGAGAAGGACGAAGCCCCGATGCTGTACATCGGCGAGCACATCGGCAACGATTCAGAGCTTAAGGTAGATATCGCCGTCGACCCGGTTGACGGCACCACGCTGGTGGCCAACGGCCTTCCCGAGGCTATATCAGCCGTGGCACTTTCGGCACGCGGGACAATGAACTGCCCCAGGCAGTTTGTCTATATGGACAAAATCGTCGTCGGGCCGGAGGCCAAAGACGTTGTCCATATCGACGCACCGGTTGCCGAGAACCTGAAAAACATCGCCAGCATGAAAAAACGAGAGATATCGGACCTCACGGTGGTGGTTCTGGACAGACCCCGCCACGAACGGCTGCTCTCCGAAATCAGAGCGGCTGGCGCCAGGGTGAAACTGATTCCCGCCGGCGACATAGCGGCGGGGATTCAGGCCGCGCTGCCTGAGACAGGAGTGGACGTCCTCATGGGCATCGGTGGTACTCCCGAAGGTGTGCTCACCGCCGCGGCGATACACTGCATTGGCGGTGTTATCCAGTGCAAGGCCTGGCCGCGTAATGACGAGGAGCGGGATGCAGCACTGGCAGCCGGCGTGGACCTGAACAGGGTCTACTATACCGAGGACCTGGTAAACAGTGAAGACGTGTTTTTCGCGGCCACCGGGGTCAGCAGCGGTGAACTGTTAAAAGGTGTCCGCTATTTCAGTGGCGGCGCGGAGACTCAGTCTCTGGTCATGCGCTCCAGTTCCGGCACCATCCGCTGGGTTGAAGCCACCCACAACTTCGACCGACTTAACAAGCTTGTATTTCTCGAGCGCCCTTGAAGAAACACCGTAACGAGTTATTATGCCGCCACGTATTTCTTTACCAGCTCTACGGTATTGACCACGTTTAATTTCTGAAATAGCTGAGCAAAACGCTCTTCCAGTGCCTCTCCAATTCCCTTTAGATTATCGGCCGGCAGGCTCCACATCTCTCGCTTGAAATCGCCAAAGGCTTTCTTGCGCGTTTTGTACAGGAACTGCTCCTCGGTATCGCCCGATTTCCTCTCTCCGGCATATTGCTTGAGAAGGTGCTGGTTTACGGTCCGCATCAAGTCCTGAGGGAAATGAGAGCTTTCATATATGATATTCTGAAAGCCGGTGGCCAGGTGCACCTCCGCAGTGCCGACCTCCGGGAACAGATGAAAAGCCTCGTCGGGGAGCGTGGAAGCGCCGTGCTGCACGGCACCGCTCATGCCGTATTCCTCACGGGCTATCTGGGAAAGCTCCTTCAGGGTATTAAAATCAAGGCTCACGCTGGCAATTTTCCCATCGGGCAGTACCACGCCGCCGTGCGTGGTACCGGTCTGCACGCTGATTTTGGAGATTCCCCTGATGCCCGGCCCCAGCAGGGCAAGATAGCCGTTCATGAACGCCCTGAGGTCGGCCAGCGTGCTGTTCTGTTTGCCCACTTCCCCGATTTCCCCACCGACGGATACGGTAACCCCCTCCGGCTCGATGCTGCGGATGAACTTGGTCATCTCCGCGGTGGCACGGCAGTTTTCCTCCTGCTGCCGCTCCAGGCCCTCTTTTTCCAGGTCAACCAGAGTGGAGGCATCGATATCAATATTATAGAAGCCGGCGCTGACCGCCTCCCGTATTAACGCCTTCATACCCTCCGTTTCCTGTTCTCTATCGGCAGTATACCTCTTCAGGTTCATCTGAAAATGGTCACCCTGTATGAAAACAGGACCCTGAAAAGCCTCTTTAACGGCTGCCGCCAGTATACAGGCAACATACTCCGCCGGCCTCTGCCTGGTATAGCCTATCTCGGAGCGCGCAATCTCAAAGATGAAGGCACCGACTTTATGCTTCAATGCCGCACGGAAGACGGCCCGGGCCACCTCATAGGTAAGGCCGCGGATGTTAATCGCCGGTACGGTTTTATTTTGATATGCCCCCGCCCCGGCAGCATCATACAGGCCCTGGATGCTCGCCGCATAAATACCCTGACTTGCAGCCAGTTCTCGAATCTGGCGCCGGTTTTCCTCTCTGGCCTGTTCATCGCCAAAAACTGCCTGCTCCACAAGGCTGTCAATTCTACCACCGCTTACTGATGCGCTCATCATTGCACCTCATCCTTCGTGTCTCAAAATAGACCGGCGTCCGCTGTACCGCTCCATATCATAATGTTTTTCGACGTCCACATAGCTCGTCCGACCGATGACTTTGTCCATAGGGCAGGAGGTTACCTCACCATTTCGGTAGCTGACCATCTTGCCGAAGTCCCCGTTCACGACTAAGTCAACCGCGGCAATGCCAAAATATCGCCCCATCCTCCGGTCATAGGCGCAGGGGGCACCACCGCGCTGCAGATGGCTCAGCACCACGCTCCTCGTCTCCAGGCCAGTACTTTTATAGATTTCCCTGGCCAGAAAATCACCTATCCCACCCAGCATCTTGTGGCCGAAGCCATCCACGCCTTCCTGTCGGATAAACTCCTCACCGCCAATCGGCTTGGCACCCTCGGCAACGATTATGATTTCGTAGCGATTCCCCGCCCTTCTCCCCTCCAGGAGCAGTTCATTGACCCTCTCAATGGAGAAATCACACTCCGGGATGAGCATGATATAGGCTCCGCAGGACTCGCCACCCTCCAGGGCCAGCCAGCCTGAATGCCTGCCCATCGTCTCCACCACGAATATCCTCCGGTGCGACCCCGCCGTGGTCCTCAGCCGGTCCACCTCCTCGGTAATCACGCTCACCGCGGTTTCAAAGCCAAGCGTGTAATCTGTTTCCACCATGTCTTTGTCAATGGTCTTGGGAATACCCACCACATTAACGCCTTCCTGCGCCAGCTTGCAGGCCACGCCAAGCGTATCATCCCCCCCGATGGCAATAAGTGCGTCCAGCCCCAGCTTCTGGATGTTATCCAGTACCAGCTTTGATTTATTATCCCTGCGATTGTAGGGATTGGTCCGGGATGTCCCCAGCATGGTGCCGCCATAGCGGTCCCAGGTTCTTACCTTCTGCTCGTCCAGAGCAGTAATATAGTCGTCCATATCAAGGTCGGCGCCGGCCTCAAACATGAGCCCGCTCCAGCCGTTTTTAATGCCGAGCACCTCGTGCTGGACGCCTCTTTCCGACTCCAGCCGCTTGTCCATGGCAGTCTTGACCGCCCATTTAATCGCCGGATTAAGCCCGGCACAGTCGCCACCGCCGGTTAATATGCCAATCTTTTCCCTCGCCATGATATTGATAGCTTACAAATTCCCCCCCCACGCTGTCAAATGACAGGTTTATCCGGGAAACGTTGACAATAAAAAGACAGGGAAATAAAATACACACCAGTCGAAGTGAGGAGAAACGAAATGAAAATAACCAGAGTTGAAGCCATTGAGTTGTGCCTGCCGGAAAAAGAAGTTTCAGAGGCCAAGTATTCATCGGCGCAGGACGCGGTGGTGGTCAAGGTCCATACCGATGAGGGAATAGTCGGCATCGGCGATGCTTATTCCTCGCCCCACGTGGTGAGGGCGATGATTGAAGCGCCCCTGAGCGGTGCCAGCGCCAGCGGCCTGGCGAGGCTGATAATCGGCATGAACCCGCTGGACATCAGGCCCATCAACCACCTGCTTCAGGCCCGTAATATCAGGCTGGGGCGCCGCGGCATCGTCTGCCACGCCATCGCCGCCATTGACATCGCCCTGTGGGACATCGCCGGCAAATACTACAATAAGCCGGTCTGCCAGCTGCTGGGCGGCGCCTTCCACAGTAAGCTGCGCGCCTACGCCAGCATTCTCTTCGGCCCTGACGGCAAGACCACCGCCGAAATCGGCAAGCGCTGGGTGGACGAGGGGTTCACCGCAGTGAAGTTCGGCTGGACGCCGATGGGCCAGAGCGAGAAGCTTGACCTGGAGCTCGTGGAGGGGGGACGGCGAGGCGTTGGCGATAAAAACGACCTCATCGTTGACGCCGGCTGCTGCTGGGACGCCAATACCGCCATCAAGCGGGCACACCAGTTCCAGGCCTACAACGTGCTCTTTTTAGAGGAGCCGCTCAACCGGGAGGACGTTGAGGGCTACCACAAGCTGACCAGCGTTTCCCCACTCCCCATCGCCGCCGGAGAGGGCGAGGCAGGCAGGTTCTCCCACCAGAGCTTTATAGAGCGCAGCGGCATCAATATCGTCCAGATAGACGTTGAGAATACCGGCCTTACCGAGGCCTGCCGGGTGGCTGATTTCGCCGAGGACCACGGCGTGAAGGTGGTCAACCACTTCTACACCAATACCATCGGTTCCGCCGCCGGCCTGCACTTCCTGGCGTCGCGCCAGAGCGCCTTTATCATGGAGTACTGCGTGGAAGAGACACCGATACGCTGGGACCTGACCAGGCAGAAAATGCCGGTGGTGGACGGCTATGTTGAGGTGCCGGAAGGGCCCGGGCTGGGCGTTGACCTGGACGAGGAAGCTATTGAGCGGTATAGAGTGGGATGACCGTTATGAAATCGATATCCATTAACGGCGAAAGACTGTGGAACACCATCATGGAGACGGCAAAGTTCGGCGGCACGGAGAAAGGCGGCGTCTGCCGCCTGACGCTGTCCGACGCCGACCGCCAGGTGCGCGACTGGTTCGTCCGGGAATGCGGGGCGGCCGGCTGCGCCGTCAGCGTCGATGAGATGGGCAACATCTTCGCCCGGCGCTCCGGTAAGGATAATACGCTGCCGCCGATTGCCATCGGCAGCCACCTTGACACCCAGCCATCGGGGGGTAAGTTCGACGGCATTGCCGGCGTCCTCTCGGGGCTTGAGGTGCTGCGCACGCTGAATGAGGCCGGGTACACCACCATCGCCCCGCTGGAGCTTATCAACTGGACCAACGAGGAAGGCTCCCGCTTCACGCCGCCGATGCTGGCCTCCGGGGTATTCGCCGGTATTTTCGAGCGCGACTTTGCCCACGCCGTTGCCGACCGCGACGGCAAAAAGTTCGGGGCGGAGCTGGAGCGCATCGGCTACCGTGGTGAGCGGAAATGCGGCGACCATAAACTGGGCGCCTACTTCGAGCTTCACATCGAGCAGGGGCCGGTCCTGGAGGCGGAAAACATGATTATCGGCGCCGTCACCGGCATGCAGGGACAGAAGTGGTACGAGGTCACCGTGACCGGGCAGGAAGCCCACGCCGGCACCACGCCCATGCCCCTACGCCGCGACGCCATGCTGGCCTGCGCCCGGATGGTCGAGGCGATAAACAAAATCGCTCTGGACCATGCCCCCCTCGCCGTGGCAACGGTGGGCCACATGGTGGTCAGACCGAACTCAAGAAACGTCGTCCCGGGGTCGGTCTTTTTCACCATAGACACCCGCCACCCGGATGACAGAGTCCTGTCACAGATGGACCGGGAACTCAGGAAAATGGTTGATGCCATTGCCGGAGACGCGGGCGTAGCGGTGAAGCTGGTAAACAACTGGAACGCGGCTGCAATGGAGTTCAACCCGGAATGCATAAACCACGTGCGCAGCGCCGCCGAAGCACTGGGTTACCGCCACCGCGACATCATCTCCGGCGCCGGCCACGACGCCGTCTATATCGCCGGGGTGGCGCCAACGGGTATGGTCTTCATACCCTGCGAAAACGGCATCAGCCACAATGAACTGGAGAATACCCGGCCGGAATATCTGACCGCCGGCGCCAATGTGCTGCTGCATACCGCCATGGCCTGTGACAAAGCCAGAAATTAAAAGAAAGTCGGGCCCTACTCAAACCTCAGCGCTTCAATGGGATTCAGACGGGACGCGTTCCAGGCAGGGTAGAAGCCGAAGAACAGACCGATACCCACCGATACCGAAACAGCCAGAACAACTATATCCGCGCTGACCACGGTCGTCATTACTCCAGTGCTGGAAACGATGTATGACACTACCCAGCCCGCGATAACCCCGATGATACCGCCGGTAAACGTCAGGAAAGCCGCTTCAATGAGGAATTGAATCCATATATCTCTCTCCCTGGCGCCCAGCGCCTTGCGAATGCCAATCTCCCTGGTCCTCTCCAGCACCGACACCAGCATGATGTTCATCACCCCGATGCCCCCCACCAGCAGTGAAATGGCGGCAATAGCGCCTAAGAGAAGGGTCATCGTACCTGTCGCTTCAGACACGGTCTCGGATATCTCCTGTATGGATACGATACGAAAGTCATCATCTACATTGGGGCCCAGCCGGTGTCGTTCACGAAGCAGGCTCGTTATTTCATTAACCACGTATTCCGTCTGCTTCTCGTCACTCACCGTCAGCACCACGGATGAAACTATGCGTTCGCCCTGATTGGTTTTGGGCTGGGCAACCATCTGTTGCATGGCCGTCAACGGGATTAAAATAGCTTCATCAGGCGAGGAGCCCATAAAGCCTTCTTTACTTTCTAAAACTCCGATAACACGGACAACGTTGTTACCCATACGCATCTGTTGCCCGACTGGGCTGGTATCACCAAACAGAGTCTCTTTTACATTCGAGCCGATTACAACTACCTTTGCCCCACGCTGATACTCATAATCCGAGAAGAAAGAACCACTGGAAATCTCTAATTTTTCTATGTCACGATACTCTGTGGTCACCCCGGTAACCCGGGTATTCATATTCTCACCACCAACAACCACCTGCAGGGATGTCGAGTAAGTAGGCGCTATCCGGTCTATATAAGCAACCTGTTCTGATATTGCCGCGGCATCCTCGTGAGTAAGAGTTTGAACGCTGCCGGCAGCACCCCTGACACCGCCAAAAGTAAAGGCCCCGGGCTGGATGGTAATCAGGTCTGAACCCATACTTTCGATACGAGAGAGGATGGCTGCCGAAGCACCTTTACCGATGGACATCAAAGTAATCACCGCCGCGACGCCGATGACGATTCCCAGGATGGTTAAGGAGCTGCGCAGCTTGTGGGTGACCACCCCGACCCAGGCAGTACTCAAGGGTTCAAGCCACTTTTTCATATCGTTTCCTCCGAAACTACCTGCCCGTCCTTCAGATGTACAATGCGCTGGCAGTGATGGGCAATATTGTCATCGTGAGTAATCATCACCAGGGTAATATTCTGCTCAGCATGTAAGGCAGTGAGGATTGAGATTATCTCCGCACCGGAACGGCTGTCCAGGTTGCCGGTAGGCTCGTCGGCCAGAATCAGGGGCGGGTTCTTCACCAGAGCACGGGCGATGGCAACGCGCTGCTGCTCACCTCCCGAAAGCTCGGTAGGACGGTGACTGGCCCGGTCAGAGAGCCCCACCCTGGCCAGCGCCTCCACGGCACGCTGGCGGTCAACGCCGCCGGCATATCTCATACCAAGCTCGACATTGGCGAGCGCCGAAAGACGGGGCAGCAAATTAAAAGTCTGAAAGACAAAGCCTATCTTATTCGCCCTGATTCCGGCCAGTTCGCCGCTGCTTAGACGGCTTACCTCTCCCCCCTCCAGATAGTAGTTGCCCGAGGTCGGTGTATCCAGACAACCAATAAGGTTGAGCATGGTTGACTTGCCCGAGCCGGAAGGCCCCATAATGGCCACCATCTCGCCGCTTTCTATATGCAGGGTTACTCCCCTGAGCACGGTCAGCTCTCTTTTACCCATAGGGTATACTTTGGTTATATCCTGTAACTGAATCATTTTCCCTTAACCCCTTATCTGGGCGGTGGCCCCCCCATTCCCGGTATCATGATTCCGCGTGGTCGGCTTTGCTCTGTCGTTGAAGTAATAGTGGTCCCCTGTGGAACCGCCACCTGCTCGCCTTCACTGAGGCCTTCAGTTACCTCGGTGTACTGCCAGTCACTGATGCCGGTCTGTACCGCGCGCTCCTCAATGGTGCCGTCCGGCGATACCACCTGGACATAGGTCTGTCCTCCCCGGATGGTAACCGCCGCGTTGGGTACCAGCAGCGCATCGCTTCGCGAGTCAACCAGTATGTTCACGGTCACCGTCAGCCCTTCCCTCAGCTGCAGGTTCTCAGTTGTAGCAGCCGGCAGTTGCCCTTGCTGGCCACTCTGCCCCGTTTGCATCTGCGTTACCATTTCCTCGGCCTGTTCCCGGGTGATGCGTCCCTCTTCGATTGCCTGCTGCAGACGTTCGGGAAGCTCACCCTGCTGTATCTTCTGTATTGCCTCCTGCCGGGCTGCCTGCTGCTCCTGCATCATCTCCTCAAGTGAGGTCACTTCTACCTTCACTTTATAGTTCACCACCCCCTGTGAAATAGTAGCTGTGGGTGAAATATGGGTTACCTCAGCGGGAAGGGTCAGACCTGATAGGGCATCAACCTGCACCCAGGCTTCTCCTCCCTCTTTTACTTGCAATATATCCACCTCGCTTACCATGATTTCCGCTTCAAATTTGTTGGGGTCAGCCAGCTGCACAGCGACGGTGCCGCTCAAGACCTCGTCGCCACCCTCCACATTCACCTTGGTGATGAACCCGTCGAACGGCGCCACAATAAGCGGGCTTTTACTGTTTGCCTCTTCCAGCTTTTCCTGAGCGTTCAGCAATGCTTTTCTGGCTTCCTCCACATCTAACTCCGCATCCTCCACATCATGCCCGACCTCCTCTACATCCAGCTTCGCAGTCTCCAGAGCATATTGGGCATCATCCACCGCTTTTCCGGCATCAACTACATCTAACTGTGCATCCTCAAGCGCCAGCTGCTTCTGCTTGACCTTCAGCTGTTTATCGGCGACTTCCAGCGCCACATCTTTTGATAACGTAATACCGTTATCCGTCAGTATCTCCAGCAGGTCTGCTTTAGCTTCAGCCAGCTCTGCCTCAGCCAGGACTTTCTGATTATTCCAGTAAATAAAGTCGCTTTGTGAACCACCGCCGAACTCAGCCGTCAGTCCCATTCTGGCCAGCTCTAGATTCCATTCGGCTTCGTCTATGGCGTCCTGTGCTTCTTTCACCTCGTCTATTTCACCCAAGTTATATTCCGCCGTATCCAGGTCGAGCTGCGCCTGGCTCAAGTCAAGCTCCTCGGCAGTAACCTGGCGTTCAGCACTGATTACGTCATCTTCCTCGTCGGCAATCGTGCGCTCAAGGGTGATAACTTTGCGCTCAGCCGTGACCAAGACGCGCTCCTTTGCCGTCAAGGCACGCTCAGCTCCTGTCAATTTATCCTGCATTTTTTCCAGCTCATCATCCCATTCATCTTTATCCACCGTGACCAGCACTTGCCCTTCTTCAACAGTATCTCCCTCTTCCACCAGGACCTCTCCAATTGTGCCTTTTGTTCCCGATGTTCCCGATTGACCATAGAATAAATCAAAAGCCAGGTCCTCGGTGCGGGACAATGCCAGGTTGCCGACGGCGGTGATTTCTACAGTCAGGTCACCCCGCTCCACGGCAACTATCTGATTTTCCATCACCCCTGCTTCGCCTGATTCAGCACCGCAGCCCAGCGAGGAAACCGCTAGTCCAGTGAGAATAAAGGCTATTATAATTGTCTTTATGATTCTTTTCATATTTCCGGCCTTCCATTTCTGCTTTTTTCTAAAATCAGTATGGCAGGGAAATATTAAGTAATTATGAAGATTTTTGTGACCTGCCCAACATTCACACACTTATTTCTTTAAAAAGCGAGCGAGATATCGATGCCCCACAGCGCCCAGCGCCCTTTCAAAATCTTAATCGGATTTTAATATTTGTTCTTTATCATTAGTTAATAGATAGAATGTAAAAAGGAAAGGAGGCGTAACCAAAATGTGGCGAAGCAAGAAATTTATTGTTATCACGTTACTCCTGGTAGTGATTCTGGTCGGAGGTGCCGCCGGTGGTATAGCCTACGTTCAGGCAGATAGCGAAAACGACAACGCACCCCAGGCTCAACATAGAGCACTGCTCAGTCGCGTCTGTGAAATATACGAAGAGAACACCGGGGCAACTATCGAACTGGAGCAACTGGAAAACGCTTTCACCCAGGCCCGCCAGGAGCTTCATGCTGACAGACCAGCGGGCATGCCTTATTCTAAACCACCGGCTGAAGTCCTGAACAAGCTGGGCATCACCGAGCAGGATTTTCAGGATGCTTTTAACCAGGCCCTGAACGAGCTTGGAGAAGAAACTCGTGGCCCTGCGTATCATAGAGAGGTGATGAACAGGGTCATGGAAATCCTTGGTGTTGCTGAGGCCGACTGGCAGCAAGCCTGGACAGAAGTGATGGAAGCCCGCTGTGAAAATGGCAATGGATTACCCTTCGGCATGGCACCTCACCCGCATTTCCGCGGCGGACAGTTTGGCCCGGGTGAACCACCTCCTCAAGATAACTAACGGCCTTGCCACTACAGAACCCCCCAGCATTTCACCAGAGGGGGGAGAGGGGTAAATGCCCCCTCTCCCCCCTCTTTTCTCTTTAACCAGCGACTACGAAATTAATAATTTCTTAACATTTATGGTATAACATTAACCAGAAGCTGAATAACGGAAAGCTTTGATAATGGCAGGTAAACGGGTACTAATTGTTGATGATGACCGGAAAACGGTGGAGCTGGTCAGGCTCTACCTGAAACGGGATGGCTATCGGGTGCTGACCGCGTATGACGGCATTGAAGCCCTGCGGCAGGCTCGAGAAGGGCATCCTGAGCTCATTGTACTGGACCTTATGCTGCCGGGCATGGACGGGCTGGAAGTTTGCCGCACTCTGAGGGAAGAATCAG
Source organism: uncultured Dehalococcoidaceae bacterium (assembly GCA_964597015.1). GTDB lineage: Bacteria > Chloroflexota > Dehalococcoidia > Dehalococcoidales > RBG-16-60-22 > E44-bin89. The sequence goes on along the minus strand of CAZQWO010000016.1, from coordinate 5,017 downwards.
ACGTGCCCATTATTATGCTTACCGCCAGAACAACGGAACAGGACAAGCTGACCGGATTGGACCTGGGAGCAGACGACTATGTGACCAAACCTTTCAGCCCCAAGGAACTGGCGGCCAGGGTGAGGGCCCTGCTCAGACGCCTCCCCGGCGAGCGTGGACCGTCTGAAATCAAGAACGGTAAGCTCAGTGTGGACTTTGGGAAACACCAGGCATTTCTTGGCAAGCAGTCTCTGAACCTGACGCCAACCGAATTCAAGCTGCTGGGGATTCTGGCCAGGGAACCGGGCCGGGTTTTCAGTCGGGCTGAAATCATCGACAAAGCCCTCGGTTATGACTTTGAGGGTTTTGACCGCACCATAGATGTCCATATCCTCAACCTGCGGCGCAAGCTGGAGGCAGACCCTGACCATCCCAGATACATAAAAACAATATACGGAGTCGGTTACACTTTCCTGGAGGCAGGAAATGATACATAGCCTGAGGTTTCGCCTTTTAATCGCCTTTCTTTCCGTAATACTGGTGACCATCGGCACGGTCTCTCTCTTCATAAGCCTGAGGACCAGCGGTGAAATAGGTCAGTTTGAGAGGCGAGGGGAAGAGGCTCAATTTGCCCGGCTGCTGCATTCACTGGCCCGCTACCACTTTGAGCAGGGAGACTGGACCGGTATCCAGGCCAAAGTCGAAGAGATGGGCAGTCTGTACGGGCGCCGCATCGTGCTGACCGACGAAAATGGAGTGGTGGTCGCTGATTCGCAGGGAGACCTGATAGGACAGCCTTACCAGCCCCCGTCATCGGAAGAGGCTTTACTGCTGCCAGCTTTACTGCTGCCAGCTTTACCGCCGCCGCCACATCCCTTCTTGCCACCCCCGCCGCTTATAACAGAGGCGTCAGGCACTGTTTATATTGGCCCTCAATCATTAACCGACCCGACTTCACCACGATTTCTATCCCACTCCATAACACAGTTTATTATATGGGGGTATCTGATTGGGGGTGGGGTGGCACTGGCCATGACCCTGATTTTATCGCGGCGAATTTTATCTCCTATCAAGGCACTGACTAAAGCCGCCAGGCGATTGGGACAGGGAGATTTCTCCCAGAGGCTGGAACTCAAGGACAAGGGAGAAGTGGGAGAGCTGGCCCGGGCATTCAACTCAATGGCCGGCGACCTGAAACGTGCCGAGCAATTGCGGCGCAATATGGTCGCTGATGTCGCCCACGAACTCAGAACCCCTCTTTCCAATATCCGCGGCTACCTGGAGGCGGTGAACGACGGGTTAATGAAAGCGGATGCCAAAGCAATCCAATCACTCAACGAGGAGTCAAATCGACTGTCACGACTGGTCGATGAGCTTCAAGAACTGAGTTTAGCCGAAGCGGGTGAGCTCAAGCTGCAACGTCAGGCCGGGGACATCTCCAGATTAATCGACCAGGCAGTAGTGGCCGTTCAGGCTCAGGCGACAGCGAAAGGAGTATCATTGTCCACTGACCTCGGGGAGGAGCTCCCGTCGGTGAATATTGATTCTCAAAGGATGGCACAGGTGCTTCATAACCTTCTGGATAACGCCATAGCCCATACTGACCATGGCGATAGCATTACCGTCAGCGCCGTGCGGGAGGGCGACTGCATAGAAGTTGCCGTCACCGACACCGGTGAAGGCATTCCCGATGAAGACCTGCCCAATATATTCGAACGTTTCTACCGGGTTGACAAGTCGCGCGCCAGAGCTACCGGCGGCAGTGGTCTCGGACTCACCATCGCCAAACGCCTGGTAGAGGCCCATGGCGGCAGCATTGAAGCCCGGAGCGAGCCGGGGAAGGGCACCCGTTTTACCTTCACGCTGCCCGTTTCGCCGTAATTTCCCCTTTATTACCAACTCCACATGCCTGAATTTCTGAATTTACGGTATCCAGCTATTTGCACCGCAGAAGCTAAAAAAGCAGCCAAACCGGGGTTATAATAAGGCTGATTATTGGACCAGTAACACATGCTACAGAAGATTACATTGGATAATTGGTGATTAACTCTATATAATACAGGGAAATCATAATTAATCCCGGTCTCATAGCAGTGGAGTATAACCTTGGTCCGAATAGTAACTGATAGTACCTCTGACCTGACCAACGAGATAGCCAGTGCCTTACGAATATCGATAGTACCGCTATACGTTAACTTTGGCGATGAGTCTTATCAGGACAACATTGACCTCACCACCGATGAGTTCTATCGCAAACTGGCGGATAGTGCTGTTTTACCCACCACCTCATCACCCAGCCCGGGTAGCTTCGCCGAGGCCTATGATAGACTCGCCGAAGAAACCGACGAAATCTTAACCATTACCATTTCCTCAAAGCTAAGTGCCAGCTACAAGGCAGCCGTTGATGGTGAAAAACTACGTAAGAGGAAAGCCAGGGTAGAAATAATTGATTCGCTTACGGCAATCGCCGGTCTGGGGCTTATCGTCATATCAGCCGCCAAGGCAGCCCAGGCGGGATACAGCCTTGATGAGGTGATTAATATCACCCGGAGCAGCATGCAGCGTGTAGAGTTCCGTATTGCCTTTGATACACTGGAATATTTGAAGCGGGGAGGGCGTATTGGCACGGCTCAAGCCTTTCTGGGCTCTATGCTGAAGGTGAACCCGATTCTCACCATAAAAGACGGGATAACCGAGGGGGTTGCCAGGCTCCGCTCCAGAGCCAAGGCAATAGACTACCTGTATAACTTTGCCACGAGTTTTGACCACATTGAAGAAATGGCCATAGAGGATGCCAACACACCTGACGATGTTGAGGCTCTGCTAAATCGACTGAGCGCTAGATTCCCCCGGGAACGTATTCATAAAATGAAAGTAAGCCCGGTTATAGGTACTCATGTTGGTCCCCGTGTTATCGGGTTGGGTATACTGCCCGGCGAGCAGCCAGCCCACGTGAAAGGGCCTCGTAAATAGCACCATGGGGCATAATACTACCATTTGAAGCGTTTAGCGGCAAGACACTATGAATTACTCGTATCTTAAAACAGGGGTTATTGTATCCTTTACGCTGGCCGTTATCGCCGTTGTTACTCGTTCCATCTGGCAGATTATTGCCGTTCCAACAGCCGGGACCATGGCCATCTTTATCCCGCTTATCCTTACCCTTCTGGGAGCAGACGCCCTAGTTGTCTATCTCACCGTCAAACCCAGTCTCAAAAAACTACGAAATCTGACGGTTGTAATCGGGATTACGCTGGTACTTACTGCCGGACTTGTCGCCGGTGTCTCCCATTTTGCTCATTTCATTCCCTCCCCTGAAGCTGCCCCGCTACTGAGCAAAATAATAGGTTTCTTTGTCCTGCTTTCCAGTCTCACCGCCTATCTGCTACTGCTCTGGCTCATCTGGTCCTTCTGGAAAGCCGGAAAAAACTGATGCAAAGAGGGTAAGAGATTTTACCTGTTGATAACTTTGGTGGAGATAGGGGGACAATAGGCAGAACTTTTAAGATGATTTTTAACTTAGTTTGATTTCTGGCAGCGAAGTCCGTTTTTATCTAATACGTTCTATATCAAGGATATTAATATTCCTCTTTTCGAGCTGAGGTACGTAAATATTAATAGACTCTTCACTTAGCGGATTGCCACTTATATATAGTTGGCCGTTTCTGAATTCCAAGTTATTTGCCAGTGGGCTAATGTCACTTATTTGGTTATCATTCAGCTTTAGATGGTGGAGATTTGGAAGTTCGGAGAGAGGAGAAATATCTTCTATCTGGTTACTGTATAAACTGAGCCAACGTAAGGCAAAACATTTCTCTAATCCGCTGATACTGCTGATTTTAAGAGAAGGAGCGTTGAGATTGACAAGCCCTATCAAGCCGAATCGGGTGATCTCGCCGGTGTTCTTACCGATTGCTTGACGAATAGCACTATCGAGGGCAGGGTCGGGAAAGTTGACTGTCTCAGAGGCAAGCTCTGTATCTGAAGGTTTAGATTCACTCACTTTGGTTATCGTGTAAGATATTCCATTTTGTCCGGCGTCGGTGGGTGGAAGAACCCACTGTATTTCTCGAGCTACACGTAAATTAACATCATAATCACCCAGCATTGCTGATTCACCTTGATGCAAAGTTATATTTTTTCCGTTGCATGAGAAAACCATTTCGGTGTTAGTCGTTCTGCAAATTGATTCTCCTAACCTTCTTTCGAAATAGTGGTCGGTGAGTACTCGTGCTTGCTTAACCGTTATAGGCTGATTTGAAATCGGAAAATATGCGTCATCAATGTTAATTCTACCATCAAGCTGCCAATCCGATAGCCCGGCGAATATGAGGTCACCATCCTGACTTATTATTAGACCATAAGTGCGCGGCCAGCCAGGGTAAAACTCAGAAATGATTTTATAGACTTCACCAGAAGTCAATTTAATTTCATCAGCAATAAGAGCGGTAATCATTACGGTCACTTGCTCATGAGTAGCTGTTGATTCAAAATGATAGGCAGTCTGAGGTTTTCCAGATGAATATGCATAAGCGCGCTCAATATATTTCGCTGGGATAATTTGTGGTTCTTTTGAACCGACAATACTTCGACCCGAAGGATCAAAAATCCCGTAAGTAAATTGCTGCTTATCAGGATAATAATCATGGTCAGAAATTTGTGAGTCTGGCTTTTCTTGGACAGCAGAGTCGTCTGTTATATTTTCGGTGGTAGGAGAAACTGGTTCAGGTAGTTCTGTAGAATCATTTGAACCGGGGACACATGATGCCGAAGTAGTTGTCATTAATACTATAAGGGCTGCGAGTAAGTATTTCCTCTTCATTATTGACATTCCACTCAAACTTGCGCGCAGTGAGAATATTAATCTCTTCTTGTATATTATGCAATACTTACAAAAGGGCTATTAAGTAAACTGACTTCAAATATGTAAAGCAGAGGCCGGGTGGCGCTGCAATTTAGTCGGGTCAGTTCTTTTGAGGCTAGAAGTGGAGATAGGGGGACTCGAACCCCCGACCTCTGCGATGCGAACGCAGCGCTC
>CAZQWO010000015.1:0-20012 GCA_964597015.1 uncultured Dehalococcoidaceae bacterium | reverse complement strand
GCCTTATTCTCATTTACTATATTATACATACCATCAACCCCTACCGAGAAGAACCATACGCCTATTAGTCTTGACAAAATTTCCGTTTAGTGGTATTATTATTTTTTGACTATGGCCTCAGAGGGTTTTTCCCTATCATATGTTTCCTTTCAATAAGGGCGTTTGTGCCGCGTGCCTCATTTAGTGAAACAGTAGATTAGGAATTTTGCGTCTTTTTTAAGGAGCAGTACAGGTATGGTTTCTATTTCACCAGTGAGTAAGCAGTCCACTCATCTCGTCCCCAGAATATCCTACGCCAGATTACCCCAGATTCTAGAAGTCCCAAATTTAATCAAAGTCCAGCTGGACTCCTTCCAGCGCTTCCAGGAAGACGGCCTCAAGCACCTGCTAAGTGAAATCTCGCCCATCAAGACGCTGACCAGCAACAAGCTGGAGCTCAGCTTCATCGGCTACGAGTTCCGCGAGCCGCGCCAGGGCCGTTCCGAGCCGGAGTGCCGCGACCGCAATCTGACGTTCTCCGTGCCCCTTTATGCCCGGGTACAGCTGCTTATCAGAGAGACCGGCGAGATTAAAGAGCAGGACCTTTTCCTGGGCGACATACCGCTGATGACCGCCAAAGGCACCTTCATCACCAGCGGCGCCGAAAGAGTGGTGGTGAGCCAGCTCCTGCGCTCCCCTGGCGTCTATTTCACCGTTCAGGAAGATGCTGCCACCGGACGTGAGCTCTGTTTCGCCAAGCTAATCCCCACCCGCGGTGCCTGGCTGGAATTCGAGACCAGCAACCGCGGCATACTATCGGCCAAGATAGATGGCAAGCGGAAAATCCCCATCACCACGCTGCTCCGCGCCATCGGGTACAGCAGCAATGAGCAGTTGCTCAACCTCTTCACCAGCGACGATAACAATCCCGAACACCAGTACATCACCGCCACCATTGAGCGCGACTCAATCGTCAAGGATGAGGCAGAAGCCCTGCTTGACATCTACCGCAAGATCAGGCCCGGAGAGCTGCCGAACCTGGAAAATGCCAAAAAGCTGATACATAACCTGTTCTTCGATTCGCTGCGCTATGACCTGGGCACGGTGGGACGTTACAAGCTCAACAAGCGACTCGGCCTCTTCCGCATCGCCGCGGAAAAGCTATCTCGCGGCATGGAGACACTGGAGCTGCCCTTTGAAGCGGCAGAAATTATATCCCGCCTGCGCCAGGCCGGAGAAAGAAACGACCGCGAGGTCATCCGGATATGTAAAAACCTCAAAGCGGCGCTGGCCAGCAAACTCAACCACCAGGAAGAACTGCTCCAGTTTTACACCATGCTTGAGGAGACCCTCGGACAACTCGAAGAGCGCGCCCTGACCCGGGACGACATACTGGAGATTGTCCGGCACCTGATTATGATCAATAACGGCGCTGACTACGGTGATGATATCGACCACCTCGGCAACCGCCGTGTCCGCACGGTCGGTGAGCTGATACAGACCCAGTTTCACGTCGGTGTGCTGCGCCTTGCCCAGGCAGTCAGGGAGCGCATGAGCATCATCGGTACGGAAGCAATTACCCCCAGCGCCCTGGTCAATATCCGCCCCGTTGTGGCGGCGGTAAGAGAGTTTTTCAGCAGCTCGCAGCTTTCCCAGTTCATGGACCAGACCAACCCGCTGGCCGAAATCACGCACAAGCGCCGCCTTTCCGCGATGGGGCCCGGCGGCCTCTCCCGCGAGCGCGCCGGCTTTGATGTCCGCGACGTTCACTTCTCCCACTACGGACGGATATGCCCCATCGAGACGCCGGAAGGCCCGAATATCGGCCTCATTGGCTCGCTGGCCACCTACAGTCGCATCAACGAGTATGGTTTCATCGAGACACCCTACCGCAAGGTCGTCAGCGAAATGAGCAGCACCGATGAGCGACTGGTTGGCAGAAAGGTCAAAGAAAAAGTGGTCGACAGCAAAGGGAGCATCGTGGTCAGGGCAAACGCCACCGTGACCCCCGCGATTGCCGCCAGGCTGGCTAAACTCTCGGACACCAGAGTAAAGGTCCAGCCCTTTGTTTGCGATGAAATTATTATGATGTCTGCCGATGAAGAAGAGGAATTTACCATCGCGCAGGCAAATGCCCCCCTGGGTGAAAATAACCAGTTCCTGGAGGAAAGGATAGAGGCCAGACGAGGCAGCCACTACCTGCTGGAGGCGGCGGACAACATAGCCCTGATGGACGTTTCCCCCAAACAGATTGTCAGCGTGGCCACGGCACTGATACCTTTCCTGGAGCATAATGATGCCAACCGCGCCCTGATGGGTGCCAACATGCAGCGTCAGGCAGTACCCCTGCTCGCTCCCGAGGCGCCTCTGGTTGCCACCGGTATGGAAATAGAGGCCGCCAAACACAGCGGGCAGGTTATCTTTGCCAAGAACACCGGTGTTGTTACTGAAATCGGCAGTGTTAACGATGCCGGTGCTGAAGCCAGATACCGCATCGTCATCACCACGGATAGCGGCCATAAAGACGAATATGAACTGATGAAATTTATCCGTACCAACCAGGGAACCTGCATCAATCAACGCCCCCTGGTCTATAAAGGTGACCGTATTGAAGCCGGACAGGTGATTGCTGATAGCTCGGCCACGGAGAACGGTGAACTGGCGCTGGGCCAGAACGTACTCTGCGCTTTCATGAGTTGGGAAGGCTACAACTTCGAAGATGCCATCATCATCAGCAGCCGCCTGGTGGAAGATGACAAGTTCACCTCAATACACATTGCCAAACATGAAGTGGAAGCACGTGATACTAAACTTGGCCCGGAAGAAATCACCCGTGATATCCCCAATGTTGGCGAGGAAAGCCTTCGCGAGCTCGACGAGGACGGCATTATCAGAATCGGCGCCGAGGTAGGACCCGATGATACACTGGTCGGCAAAATCACTCCTCGCGGTGAGACAGAGCTTTCCGCCGAAGAGAAACTGCTGCGGGCGATATTCGGTGAGAAGGCCCGTGATGTGAAAGATACCTCGCTGCGTGTTCCGCACGGCGAGTGGGGCAAGGTTATCAATGTGAGAATATACTCCCGGCGGGACAGCGGTGATGACCTGCCTGCCGGCGTCAATGAATGGGTGCAGGTATGGATTGCCCAGAAAAGAAAAATCTCGGTGGGTGATAAGCTGGCCGGACGTCATGGCAACAAGGGGGTTATCGCCCTTATTGCCCCCAAAGAGGATATGCCATTCCTGCCCGATGGCACGCCGGTTGATATTATCCTCGACCCTATTGGGGTCCCGTCCCGCATGAACATCGGTCAGGTCCTTGAGACCCATCTCGGCTGGGCAGCACAGACATTAGGTTTCAGAGTGCTCACCCCGGTCTTTGATGGCGCCAGTGACATTGTCATCGAGGACGCTCTGGCGAGAGCCTGGATCGCCCGCAAGGCAGTCGCGGTTGACTATTCACCACACAGAGAGCGGACACCAGTTCATCTGGAAATGGCCAAAGCGTGGATTAACAGCCAAGGCTATGATGGCGACCGGGTCTTCAGCGAGGATTATCCCGGGGAAGCAAGAGACGTCTGTCTGCGCATCTGGCTGGAGGAACTCGGCATACCAAGCCGGGAATTGAGCCAGCAGGAGTTAATGCAGGCGGTGAAGAAGGCCAGTCAGGAAGGAAAGGCTGTCCCACCGACGTTCGGAAAGGTAGTACTGCGTGACGGCCGAACCGGTGAGCCTTTTGACCAGCCGGTGACCGTGGGCAGTATTTACATGATGAAGCTCATTCACCTGGTTGAGGACAAAGTTCACGCTCGCTCTACTGGCCCATACTCACTGATCACACAGCAGCCTCTGGGCGGCAAGGCACAGTTCGGTGGCCAGCGTTTTGGTGAAATGGAGGTATGGGCGCTGGAGGCCTATGGCGCTGCCCATAACCTCCAGGAGATGCTCACCATAAAGTCGGATGATGTCACCGGACGGGCAAAAGCCTACGAAGCTATTATCAAAGGAGAGGACATCCTTCAGCCTGGAGTACCGGAGTCATTCAAGGTTCTGGTCAAAGAACTGCAGAGTCTGGGGCTTGCCCTTGAGGTAATCAACGAAAGAGAAGCGGGTATTACCGCCGGTGAAGAAGCGATTGAAGAGGTCCCCAAGCTGGAGACCGAACCAATTGCGCTTGAAGAAACACCCGAACCGGAAGCCGAATTGAAAGCGACTGAAGAAACCCCCGGGCTGGACACTGAATCGCCTACGGTTGAAGATACGTCTTTAAGAGAGGTAACGGAAGAAGATGCTGGAGATTAATGATTTTGATGCCGTACGTATCTCCCTGGCCTCGCCGGAGCAGATCCGCAGCTGGTCATACGGTGAGGTAACCAAGCCGGAGACCATTAATTATCGCACGCTGAAGCCAGAAAGAGATGGCCTGTTCTGCGAGAGAATATTTGGCCCCACCAAGGACTTTGAGTGTTACTGCGGCAAGTATAAGAAGATTCGCTATAAGGGCGTAATCTGCGACAAGTGCGGCGTTGAGGTGGCCCGGGCCAAGGTACGCCGGGAACGTATGGGCCATATTGAGCTGGCGTGCCCGGTAAGCCATATCTGGTTCGCCAAGGGAACACCCAGTCGCCTGGGCCTGCTGCTTGACCTTTCACCGCGCAGCCTGGAACACGTCCTCTACTTCTCCAACTACATGGTAACCTCGGTCAATGAAGAGGCACACCAGGAAGCGATAAGACAACTGGAGGAAAGCGTCTCCGGTGAAATTACCGAACGCCAGAAAGCGGTTGATGAAAGAATCGCCCAGATGGAGAAGGAAGAGGCCAGCGTTGAGGAAATCAACGAACTGCGCCGCCACTCCACCGAGGAGAAGATACAGCTTGAGGAAAACCTGACCAACGAGGTGGAACGGCTGAAGAGCGTGCACGTGAAAGAGATACTCAACGAGAGCCAGTACCATGAACTTAAGGTGAAACATAGCGAGGTTTTTGAAGCCGGGATGGGCGCTGAAGCCATCCTGCAGATTATACGGGATATTGACCTGGACAAGCTACGCAATAATTTATTGCTGGAAACCCAGTCCTCTTCCGGACAGAAACGGAAGAAAGCGAGCAAGCAGCTGCGGGTGGTGGAGGCATTCCGCAACAGCGGCAATAAACCGGAATGGATGATTGTGACGGTCCTGCCGGTACTGCCCCCGGACCTGCGACCTATGGTCCAACTGGACGGTGGCAGGTTCGCTACCAGTGACCTGAATGACCTTTACCGGCGGGTTATCAACCGCAACAATCGCCTGCGCCACCTGATAGAAATCGGCGCCCCGGAAATCATCGTCCGCAATGAAAAGCGCATGCTGCAGGAAGCTGTTGACTCACTCATCGATAATGGCCGGCGCGGTCGCGCCATCTCGGTGAGCGGCAACCACAAATTGAAGTCGCTCTCCGATATGCTCCGTGGTAAACAGGGACGCTTCCGCCAGAACCTGCTCGGCAAAAGGGTAGATTACAGCGGTCGCTCCGTCATCGTGGTTGGCCCGGAGCTCAGGCTGAACCAGTGCGGTCTGCCCAGAAGAATGGCCCTGGAGCTCTTTAAACCTTTCATTATGCACCGTCTGGTAATGCAGGGGCTTGCCCCGAATATCAAGAGCGCCCGGCGACTGGTGGAAAGGGCCAAGCCGGAAGTGTACGATATTCTGGAAGAAGTGGTAAAGGAACGTCCGGTCTGGCTGAACCGGGCACCCACCCTGCACCGCCTCAGCATACAGGCATTTGAGCCGGTGTTAATTGATGGCAGCGCCATCCAGATTCACCCGCTCGTCTGCTCGGCGTTCAATGCTGACTTTGATGGCGACCAGATGGCCTGCCATATCCCACTCTCCAGAGCGGCGGTACGCGAGGCGAGGGAGCTTTCGTTCAGCCAGAACAACATGCTGCTGCCCAGCAGCGGTGAACCAACGGTTACCCCCACCCTTGATATGGTGTTTGGCTGCTACTACCTGACCACGGAAAGACCGGGAGCTAAAGGTGAAGGCAGACGATTTGGCAGCTTTGATGAAGCCAAGCTCGCCTGTGAGCTGGGTAATGTGGACCTCCACGCTAAAATCCTGGTCAGAGACCAGGGCCAGGGCGGCCAGCAAATCGAGACTACAATAGGTCGCATAATGTTTAACGAAGTCCTACCACCGGAACTTGGCTTCCAGAATAAAATAATTGATAAGTCCGGGCTCAAACAGATTGTCTCGGAGTGCTGCCGTATGGTCAACAATGAAGAGACCGCCAGGGTACTTGACAGCATAAAGCAGCTCGGTTTCCGTTACGCCACAAAGTCCGGCATTACCATTGCCATGAATGATATCGAGGTACCGGAAAGCAAGGCCAAGCTGCTCGAGGAAGCGGAAGAGAGGATAGCCATTATTGAGAACCAGTTAGACCGCGGTTTAATAACCGACGATGAGCGGTATAACGGCGTCGTTGGCGTCTGGATGGAAACCACGGACCGCATTACCAGTACTATCTCGGAAACCCTTGACCGCTACGGTGGCATTTATATGATGGCCACTTCCGGAGCCAAAGGTAATATATCCCAGATAACGCAGATGGCCGGCATGCGCGGTCTTATGACCGACCCTTCTGGTAAAATCATTGACTATCCCATCAAATCCAGCCTGCGTGAAGGACATACCGTTCTGGAGTACTTTATTTCCACGCACGGCGCACGAAAAGGCCTGGCCGATACGGCACTGAGAACCTCGGAAAGCGGTTACCTTACCCGCCGACTCATCGATGTGTCCCAAGACGTCATTATTTTTGAAGAGGACTGTGGCACTGTGGACGGTATCTGGATTTCAGAGCCGAAAGAAAAAGTGCTGCTGCCACCGTTTGCCGAGCGCATTTCTGGCAGGCTGGCAGCAAGCCCGGCAGCCCATCCGAAAACCGGAAAGGTAATCGTCGACCGCAATGAGGAAATCGATGACCAGAAAGCGGCCGAAATCATCGATGCCGGAATCGACCGTGTGCATGTCAGGTCGCCCCTCTTCTGCCTTTCCAAACGGGGTATCTGCCTTGCGTGCTATGGACGGGACCTGGCCCACGGCAAGCTGGTTAAACCCAAGACTGCGGTTGGCATCATCGCCGCCCAGAGTATTGGCGAGCCCGGCACCCAGCTGACGCTGCGCACCTTCCACACTGGAGGCGTTGCCGGCCTCGATATCACCAGCGGTCTGCCCAGGGTGGAAGAACTCTTTGAGGCCAGAATCCCCAAAGGTCAGGCGATTATTTCCGAAATAGATGGCATCGCCGACGTCATTCAGGATGACCAGGGCCGGAGAGTCAAGATTACGAGCTCTGAGACTTACCGTGATGAATATTCCCTGCCCGCCGGCTGGCGGGTAATGGTAAAGGACAAGCAGTGGGTGGATATTGGCACGGTGCTCGCGACCGAGGCCCCGAAAAAGAAAGCCAAAGGCAAAGAAGTTGCCCCCTCCAAGGAGACCCAGCCCATTGTGGCTAACCTCGCCGGCGAGGTTAGCATTACAAAGAGGCAGTTGTTCATCAGCTATGAAGAACGGGAGGAAAGGGAATACATTGTCCCCACGGCTGCCGGTATCCGCGTCCAGTCAGGAGACGCACTACACGCTGGCCAGCAACTTACCGATGGCTCGGTGAACCCTCAGGATATCCTGCGTATTCTGGGGCGCGAAGCCGTGCAGCAATACATGGTTGATGAAGTCCAGAAGGTGTACCGCTCTCAGGGCGTCAATATAAACGACAAGCACCTTGAGATTATCGTCCATCAGATGCTGGCCAAGGTTCGCATTGATTCCGCCGGTGACACTGACCTGGTGCCGGACGAGCTCATAGACAGGTTCGTCTACGAGGATATAAACGCCAAAGTGCTGGCCGAAGGCGGTGAACCAGCCACCGCGCACACGGTTCTGCTGGGCATAACCAGAGCATCGTTGAACACAGATAGCTGGCTGGCGGCGGCTTCCTTCCAGGAAACAACCAGAGTGCTTACCGAAGCCGCTGTCTACGGCAAAATAGACAGGCTGGTTGGTCTCAAAGAAAACGTTATCATCGGAAAATTGATACCGGCCCATTACCCGCCGCACGAAGAGGCACCGGAGGCGCTTCCGATAGAGGGGGAGGCAACGTCAGAACTGGCATTCGGCGAGATGGCTGAAGGGGCCCCGGGGCCAATGGTCGCGGAAACACCGGAGGCATTACTGAACCAGCTATTTGGCGAAGAGACTGAAGATACATCCACCCGGCCAGCTCCTGAAGAGGAAGCGGGCCCATCGGCAGCTGAAGATAATGAGCTGAACTCAGAAGATTAACGGGGGGTGAGATTTAAATAGCTCGCATTATATCAGGTAAACCCAGCACTGAAGATGCTCCCCTTGACACCAGCCTGCGGCCGCGCCACCTCAATGAGTTCGTCGGGCAGGAAAAGATTAAAGAGAACCTGAGCATTGCCATCGCGGCGGCGAAAGGTAGAGGCGAGGCACTGGACCACGTGCTGCTCTATGGACCGCCCGGGCTGGGCAAGACGACCCTCGCCCACATCATCGCTGCCGAAATGGGAGTGAACATCAGGATTACCTCAGGACCTGCCATTGAGCGCACCGGCGACCTCGCGGCCATACTGACCAACCTGCATGCCCAGGATATCCTCTTCATCGATGAGATACACCGCCTCAGCCGCGCCGTTGAGGAAATCCTTTACCCGGCGATGGAGGATTATGCCCTCGATATCATCATCGGCAAGGGCCCCGGCGCCAGAAGCCTGCGACTGAACCTGCCCGATTTCGCGCTTATCGGCGCCACCACCCGCTACGCCCTTTTAAGCCCGCCTCTTCGCGACCGCTTTGGCTCGGTCTACCGACTTGACTTCTACGACCAGAAATCGATAGAGTCAATCACGCACCGCTCCGCGCGCATTTTGCAGATTGAGGCGGAAGGTGAAGGGCTGAAGGAAATCGCCCGCCGCGCCAGAGGCACACCGCGCGTGGCCAATCGCCTGTTAAAGCGGGTAAGGGATTACGCACAGGTAAAAGGCGACGGCACCGCCACGCATAACATTGCCCTCGAGGCGCTGGCCAAACTGGAAATTGACACCATCGGCCTGGATGAAGTCGACCACAAGCTGCTGAGGACGATTGTGGAAAAGTTTAACGGCGGCCCGGTTGGTCTTGAGACGTTGGCCGCCGCTATCAGCGAGGAGTCAGACACCATTATGGATGTCTACGAGCCCTACCTGCTGCAGCTGGGCTTTCTGGAGCGCACGCCCCGCGGTCGCACCGCCACTCATCTCGCCTACCAGCACCTGGGGCTGCCTTTTAACCGGCAGAACCCTCCGCAGGGAACCCTGCTCTAGGCATCCTGTTGATGCGCTATTTATAGGCCTCTCTGGGCGGGCTGAAGACATCCAGCACTATGAAACCCGCCGCACCGGCAGTGCCCCCATGGTCTGTCTTGGATGGAACCAGGTACATGTCTCCTTTTCTTATTATCCTGGTCTCGTCCCCGATGGTGAATTTCATTTCACCTTCCAGGGCAAGTCCCATCTGTTCTTCAACGTGGTTGTGAACAGGAGCTACCGCATTGGGCTGCAGAGTAACATGGGAGAACATGATATTCTGCCCGGATACCACCCGCACTGTAAATCCCGGCGCCGGCTCGAATTTCTTGAAATCCTGTGCAAAATTATAGAACATTTTTCCCACCTCCCGAGTCTGATTGGCCCAGGCCAATTTTCTATACAGCCAGTTTAAACGCCTCCCAACGTAGCGAACTGCGCCTGCGCGTCATAGTTGTAGTCTTTAGCGGAACTTACCCGGAAACTACTCGGTTCTTTTACTGGGGGCTCCCCTTTGATTGACTTAACCAGCTCAAAGGCCTTCTCCACTCGTTTCTCATCACCCTCCAGCGCCAGCACTACCGCACCCTCGGAACCACCGACGCCACCGGAGGCGATATGGTATGCCCTGGCACCGGTCATCACTCCAATTGCCTGAATTTCGGTAAGCACCTTACCCAGAACCACTGGCATTAGCTTGGCCGGCAATCCCATGGTATATTTGTAATAATAGAGTCCGGTGTGCCTGGAGGCTTCAATTACCGATGGTACCAGCTTCTCCAGCCCTATCGGCATGATAAGGTATGAGCCGCGCGGTGTCACAATCGGCCAGCACATGCCGATGGTGCCGCCTTTCACACTGGAGGCACAGACACCAGCATTGCCCTCCATATCTATGGCATTGCCTCCCTTGATGAAGACGTCATCCGGGCCGAAATCGAGTATCTCCACGTTGGAATCGGCCCCCTCCACCACCTTGCCCTTGCGGACAACGTGCCAGGTGCAGGGTGGTCCTTCAGCGGTGCTATTGGTCATACCGTTGCAGACGAGCCCCGCCGTCTGATTGGCTTTGTTCTCTATCTTTATCCCGAAGAGCTCTTCGCTAACGAAGGCATTGGTGATACCGCGTCCGATGATAATCATGCCGTTCTTATAGGCGTTCTGTACCTCGGGCAGCACCACCGTGGCCTTCGCCAGCAGCCTCCTCGACTCCGCTGGATTCAGCACCACCAGGGCTTTAATCTGCTTCTGCCCGGGCTCGGGCTGTGGATACTGTACTTCGTAAAACAAAGTCCACCTCCTTAAAAAAATCTGTCCTATTCTAGCATTTTTTTACCATTTATTAAAAATCTGATGTGGTTACACGGCTAATTTTGCGTCCTGCCATTTTGATTGTTTACAATTATGGTCAGGATGAAAACGCTACTGGTTCACGTATGCTGCGCACACTGTGCCGCCTACACCATCAATCACTGGCGGGAACAGGGCTATGATGTCAGTGGCTTCTGGTACAACCCGAATATCCACCCCTACACTGAACACGAGCAACGCCTGAAAGCCATGAAGACGCTGTCAGAAAGATTAAAATTCCCCCTTATTATCAGTGAGGGCTATGAAATAATCGACTATTTCCGGCGGGTGGTCGGGCATGAAGCCGAGCGGTGCCGCCATTGCTTTCAAATGCGCCTCTCCCGAACCGCCGAGATTGCCGGCCAACAGAACTTCAGCGCCTTTACCACCACCCTGCTTATCAGCCCCCATCAAAAGCATGAGCTTATTCGTGAAATCGGAGACAGTATAGCGGAGGAAACGGATATTGAATTCCTCTACGCAGACCTCCGTAAAAGGTACTCGGACAGCCGCCATATCACCAAACCACTTGACCTATACCGCCAGCAGTACTGCGGGTGCGTCTACAGCGAGTGGGAACGGTACGCAAACATCAAAACGGAATGAATGGCAAAATAAGAGGGAGCCCGTTGCCGGGCTCCCCGGTTTATTACAGTGTATAGTGTATATGGTAAGGCTAGTCTGCCTGGTACGGCAGCGGCCCCTGCCACCCTTCGGGGACAGCAATCATCTGCCGACCGCGCACCGCTTTCATTGCCCGGGGCTGTGGTGACATCTGATTCAAAGCCGCCGGCTTATTGCCTCTCCATGCTCTGATTTCTCCGGCCTCTTCCTCTTGCGCGCTGATTCCCTGACGCCACTGCCATATATTTCGCCTCATCTCCTTGAACTGCCCGCGGGCCTCATTTGTCAGAGCGTCGGGGTTCTGGCGCATCCTGGAGAAGGCTTCCCTCAGCATGGCCCAGTTTAAGGCTTCCGGCTTCTGCTGCCACCATTCCCTTATCTCCTGAGCTTCTTCTTCCGTAATCAGCTCTTCGGCAAGGGCCCTTTCCAGAAATTTGTCAAGCGCTGCCTCCCCGCGCTCGGCAATCATTTCCTGCTTCGCTTCCGCAAAAGCGTCTTTCAGTTCTTCTTCAGAGATACCGAGTATTTCGGCCACCCTGGAGAGGAGTTCGCCCGACCCTACCGAGGCCGCAAATAACCTGGCTCTGGGCATAATTTCATCCAGCTCTTCGATTAGTTCCTCTTCGTCTGGCTCGGGCTCATCGTTCTCCTGCGCCAGCACCGCCATCGCACCGCTCACAGTCAGGGTGATAACGGCCACCAGCACGGCAATGAGTATTTTCATTTTTTTGGACATTCTTGTTGTCTCCCTTCTGCTTTTTTATTAACTGTTTATATTAATAGGGGTGGGGGTGAATCCCCCACCCCTAGTGTTCACGCTAGTCCAGAATTGCGTAGGCCACCTGAACGTTCGCAGTGATTTCCATTTCGCCGGCACTGATGGGTGTTTCCATCGCCGGGGCGGCTGCCACTTTGCCGGAGAAGTCCTCACGATAGACAGGATAGGGATAATAGGTACTTTCCGTGATATAGGTCGGTTTGCCCAGCTTGACACCGGCCATTTCGGCCAGTTGCCCGGCCTTGTCGGCAGCATCAGCCATGGCCTTGGCCCGCGCTTCATCATAGTAGGCTGACGGCTCATCTATGGTGAAGCCGATGCTGTCAATGCGGGTGAGGTCGCCTCCCGCCACCGCCACCGCGTCGATGACGGCACCAATCTTGTTCATATCACGAATCTTGGCCGTTACCACGTTCGTCACCCGGTAGCCTATGACCACCTCTCGCCCTTCCTTTTCATCCCACCGGGTCACCTTTTGAATATTGAAATACTGGGTCTGGATGTCCTTCTCGGCGATACCACTGGTCTTTAAAGCTGACATCACCGCATTCATCGCTCCGTTCGCCTGCTCCCTCGCGTAAGCCACGCTTGATTCCTGGGACTCGATGCCCAGCCTCAGTATGGCGGTATCCGGGACAGCGCTTACCTTGCCGCTACCGCTTACCCAGATTCCTTCCTGTTGATTGACGAGGGCAACCTTCAGGTTTGACCCCGATACGCCCAGGGCGGTGCCCTCCTGATTGCAGCCGACCAGCCCGACGACCATGATTATCAGCGCCAGACCGGCGGCTATAAACCACCTCTTCTTCATCCTTTACCTCCTTGTTTTGATTTTCCATTAATTAAAACGAAAAAGTCGCCGTTTGGTTAGCGGCGACTTTCTTAAAATCTCTTTTTCTACCCTTGATTACTTAAGCCAGTTACCAGACATATGGGCTAGTCCTCACCTTCACCTTCGTCTTCAGCTTCCTCAAGAAACTGGAGCAGCTTTTCATATTCAATGTTGGAAGCCTCAAGTGCCCGGAGCAGAGCCGGTCTGGCCGATTCTGGTACTCTCTGCAATGCTGCCCGCAGTACAGCGGGATGCCTTATGGCATTCTTAGCAACCACTACTCTGAGCCTGCCCCGTCTGTCCAGTGTCTCGTCCTCGTCCTCTTCTTCCTCTGCCTCACCCTCTGGCTCTGGAACGGCTGCCGGCGCTGGTGCCAGTACGGGTGCTTTTTCCGGCACCGGCCGGGTCGGTGCCGCTGTTATCTCCGGCTTCCCTTTTCGCGGCTCTCCAGCCTTTAGCTGCGGCGGCGCTGGCGCCGTAATCGCAATTTCAGGGGGCGGCGGGGCCATCACCGCACCGGGTTCCAGCTCTTCAGGCTCCACAAGCATCATCGGCGCTTCACTGGTTACTTCTGTCGGTGCCGGGACTACCTCCGGTACAGCCGGTGGAGCGGTAAGGACACCAGGGGCACCCTCCTCGGTACTCACCAGGACGGCTATGGCCATAAGCTGGTTATTCATGCGCTCAGTGGTCTTCTCCACCCTCTCCAGCTTGCCCTTCTCCGCCATACTAACTATCTCATTGACCCTCCTGTCCACCAGTTTCGCGTAGTATTCAGCTTTGCCCAGCTCGGAAGGAGTCAATACCAGCCTGGCTCTTTCCGTTGCCATCTTTACCGGATACAGCGGCTGGTCCGGCATGCTGTTTCCCGCCGCAGCCACCGTGCCACTGCTGGCTATGAGCAGCACCAGAACGGCAATAGCCGCCGTTGCCCAGCACGGCTGCCAGCCAAATAGCGAGAAGCGGCGCTGCTCCCTCTCCGCCACGTCTCTGAGCTCGGTAAGTATCTGGTGTCTGGCCCTCTCCCGGAATCCGGGGCGAGAAGTGATATCCAGCGTTTCCTTGGCGCTGAGAGCTGTCTGCAGCAATGGTTCAAGCTCCGCAGCATGCCCCGGATAGCTTGCCAGGCACTGCTCCACGGTCTCACCGCCGGTGAGAATCCGCTCCAGACATTCGTCGAAGATATTGGCCAATTCTTTATCGTTCTTCATCGTTTTACCCTGCCGCCATCATTCTGCGCAGAGATGCGACGGCGCTGTGCTGCAATGCCTTGATGGCGCCCTCGCTCTTACCCATCAACTTGGCTACCTGAGCCACCGGCAGTCCACCGGCAAAGCGAAGTGAGACTACTTCACGTTGCATTTCCGTTAACCCTTTGGTGGCCGACACCAGCTTCTCAATTTCCATTTTGCGTTCCACATAGGAACTCGGATTACTGTGGCTGCTGACCAGCGTCTCCTCAAGGGGAACTGTGGCGCGCCTCGACTTCTTCCTCCAGTAGTCCACTACTTGATTGTGGGCAATGCGAAACAGCCAGGAGGAGAACGGGCTCCCCTTGGACTGGTAGCCGGAGATAGACTTGAATGCCTTCAGAAAGACCTGCTATGTCATGTCCTCTGCCTCGGTCCTGTCTCCTATTTTGAGAACTATATATCGATAAATCTTATCGAAGTTCTCCTCATATAATTGCGTTAAAGCCGCCTCGTCACGCTCTTTCGCCCGTCGGACAAGGCTTTCTTCATCCTGCACCTGACAACTCCATACAGCCAGCCGTTCATTCAAGGGTACCTTTTCGACGCCATATGGCGTTACCCTGTGCATATAGTATAACGAACGAACCTGTAAAAAGATAGCGCTGCTAGCTTTGAATCACGCTGTGGTGAGGGGCACAAATATTGTGCTAAAATCATACTTAACTATACCTCTGCGGATTAGGGGAGAAGTCTTGGCCTACTACATTCGCTACATGCGCAAAGAAGACATACGTCAGGTAAATGAGATTGACCGGGAGGCGTTCCCCACCCAGTGGCCGCCGCCTGACTATCGCCGCGAGCTGCAGAATCCGCTGGCCCGTCTGATTGTCGTCTGCGGTGACAATCATCAGGCTGAAGCACCGGGAAAAGACAGGCCGCGGGAAAATGAAACCGGCCTGATGTCCAGGATAAAACGATGGTGGCGGCAGAAAGGATTCTTCAGGAAAGAATCACCTCAACCAAGCGAACAGTTTGTCATCGGCTTTGCCAGCATGTGGGTGATGGCCGATGAAGCCCACATCACCAACATCGCCGTCCGCAGTAGCTACCAGCGACAGGGCATTGGTGAGCTGCTGCTCATTTCAATCATAAAGCTCGCCGCCGAGGTCAAGGCCGATATCGTTACCCTCGAGGTGCGTGTCTCCAATCTGCCAGCCCAGCGCCTGTACCAAAAGTACGGCTTTGTGGAGGTCGGCTTACGACATGGCTACTACACGGACAATCGCGAGGACGCCCTGCTGATGTCCGCCGGAAGCATCACCTCCGCCCCGTTCCAGGCACAGCTCCAGCAACTGAAACGCGCTCACGCCCGGAAGTACGGCGAGGAGGTTAAGCCGCTAAGCAACATCGCCGCCAGAGAATCGGCAGCGTAAAAAGCGCCAGGCAGTAATCTGAAATACGCCTTCTGTGCTTTGACCGAAGGCAGTCGAAGTGATAGAATTAAGACACAGAGGGCCGCAGTTGCGGTCAAGGAGCGTGTAAAGCGATGTCAGGTCATTCAAAGTGGCACTCAATCAAACACCAGAAGGGTGTTACTGATGCCCGACGCGGCCAGCTGTTCACCAAATTGACCCGGGAGATAATCATCGCCGTGCGCGAAGGCGGCAGCAACCCGGAGGCCAACTTTCGCCTGCGACTTGCCATCCAGAAGGCGCGCGATAGCAATATGCCCATGGACAATATAGAGCGGTCCGTCAAGAAGGGCAGCGGCGAGCTGGAAGGCACCACCCTGACGGAGCTGGTCCTTGAAGGCTACGGACCGAGCGGCACCGCTATCCTCGTGGAAGCGCTTACCGATAACCGCAACCGCACCATACAGGATGTCCGCGGCACTTTCACCAAGCACGGCAGCAGCCTGGGAGAGAACGGCTGCGTGTCCTGGCTCTTTGACGCCAAAGGTCTGATTACCGTGAAGACAGACAGCGTGGACGCCGATGACCTGGCCCTGAGTGCCATTGATGCCGGCGCCGATGATGTAAAGATAGAGAGCGACTACGTGGAAATATACACCATTCCTGAAGACCTTGAGGCGGTCAGGTCAGCGCTGGAAGCGAAGAACATTCCCATCGCCTCGGCGGAGCTGCTCAAGGTGCCCAAGACGATGGTCCAGCTTGACGACAAGGCCGCCATGCAGACCATTAAGCTGCTGGAAAAGCTGGAGGAACTGGACGAGATGCAGCACGTATACAGCAATGCCGACTTCCCTGACGCAGTACTGGAGCAGTACCAGTTACAGGCTTCCGGCTGATGGTTACCTGTTATGAGAGTGTTAGGTATTGACCCGGGCACGGTCACCATGGGCTATGGGGTAATAGATAGCCATAACGATGACCTGTCCTTGATTGACTGCGGCGCATTGACCGCTTCAGAGCGCTCCCCTATCGGGGAGCGTTTGTGTTATCTCTACCGCGAGCTATTGTGCCTTATCCAGAACTACCACCCGGACATGGTGGCCGTTGAGCAGCCGTTTGTCGCCAGCAACGCCCGCTCGGCGCTGGCTATCGGCAGAGCGCAGGCGATTGCCCTGCTCGCCGCCGCCACCCAGGACATCCCCACCAGTGAATACACCCCGACCCAGGTCAAGCAGAGCGTCGCCAACTACGGCGCCAGCAGCAAGGCGCAGGTGCAGGAGATGGTGCGACTTCAATTGAATTTGAAAGAAGTGCCCCGACCCGATGACGCCTCCGACGCTTTAGCCGTGGCCATATGCCACCTGCGCAAGATACACCTGAGCGAGCTGCTCGCCAGACAGGGAGATAAGAGATGATATCCAGTCTGCACGGTAAGGTGGAGTCGCTGGGCAGCGACTCTGCCGTAATAAACGTTAACGGCGTTGGCTTTCAGGTCTTTATGCCCACCTCCACCCTGAGTGCCGTCGGCGCGGTGGGCAAAGATGTTCAGCTTTACACCCACCTCCACCTCCGCGAGGACAACGTCGCCCTGTACGGTTTTGCCTCCCCTGAAGAGCTTGCCATATTCCAGTTGCTCATCAGCGTCAACGGCCTCGGCCCGCGGCTGGCGCTGGCCATGCTCTCTGGAATGAGCGTTGAGCAGCTGGTGACCGCCATCGCCACCGGCAGCATTGATTTACTGACGGTTATTCCCGGCATCGGCAAAAAGGTGGCAACGCGCATCGTGCTGGAGCTTAAGGAGAAGATTGGCGCCGGCTGGATAAGCACTCCCACCACCCAGTTCGCCCAGGAGAATACCGATGTTTTAGCCACCCTCACCGCCCTGGGCTATTCTGCCGCCGAAGCCGCCAGGGCCGTGGCCACTTTGCCCCCCGCCTCAGATTTATCTTTAGAGGAGAAAATCAAGCTGGCGCTGCAGTACTTCGGGAAATAGCCATGCTCACCATAAGAAGTGCCACCTTACAGGACCTGGGTGCCATCACCGAGATTTATAATGATGCCATTCTGAAAACGGTGGCTACGATGGATACCGACCCCAAGACCGACGCCGAGCAGAAGAGCTGGTTTGACCATCATGGTACTAAATACCCGATAATTGTCGCCGAAGAGGACAACCTCATTGTCGGCTGGGCGTCTCTCAGCCAGTGGTCGTACCGCTGTGCTTACTCGGATACCGCCGAAGCCTCGCTCTACGTCAGGGGGGAACATCAGGGTAGGGGCATCGGGCGGAAGCTCACGGAGGCAATAATAAAGGAAGGCGGGAAAGCAGGGCTGCACACCCTGATTGGCCGCATCGCCGACGGTAACGATGCCAGCATACACCTCGCCGAGTCCGCCGGCTTCAAGCATATCGGCATTATGAAAGAATGCGGCCGCAAGTTCGGCCGCCTGCTTGACGTGCACCTGGTGCAGTATATTTACGAGTGAATTGCTGCCTATTTTATAACCCCATCCCCTTTATCCCCTTCCCCTGTGAGGGGAAGGGGAAGATTTTTTCCAGGAGGGGCTTCGCCCCTCTTTAACTCCCCCAAAATTACTAAAGTAAAGAGAGCCCAAGAGAGGCGAGGCCTCTCTTTTTAAATTATTCCCCCTCTTTGAAGGAGAGGAGGGCGAAACTTTATGACAACTGTCGTCTTTTATTATTATCATAGCAAAAATATTAATATGGATATACGAAATTTAGATACTTCAATAAAAAATTGACAAATAAGTTAAAATACGCATATATCTAGTGCTCGAATAGTTTGAAAGAGGATTAACAATCTGTGATGGAATGGTTAGAATATCCGAGCAAAGAGGCATGGGGAGCAAGAAAGCAATGGTTTGAGGCCTTAGAAAACTCTTTTGTGGATGAACGTGCATCCTATGGCCTTAGTGACCAAGCCTGTGCTCTGGTGGGTGAGGTGCAAGTGGCCTTTTGCGCTGGAGCTTGGGTTACAGTGTTAGTTATGGCAATTGCCGTAATAGAATCCCATGCTAGTGAATTCGGATACCCTGATTTGACTGATAATCCTACGTGGCAAAAGCTTCGGAAAAGACGCAACAGTATTGTTCATTTTCAGGAGAAACATCCTGGTATTAGTCTCGACCAACAATGGTTGAATAGACCCCAGTTGGAAGCCGAAGCTAAGGAAGCAACCAAACTGATGTTTGAAGTGTTCTATAGCGATGTTGGGACTTAACTGACTTTTGAAGCAAGTGGTACTTATAAGGCAAAGCCCCTTTGAAGGAGAGGGGGACACAGGGGGTGAGGTAGAAAAATCTCCCCCCTCTCTCTTTTATCCAGTTAACGGCCTGCTACCCTGGTCCTCAGTTCCTCGCGCCTTCTCAGTCGGTCAATCGGCCTCAGCGTATATTTTGAAGGCACAGGCTCGGGCTCGTTCCTCGTAACGCAAATCCAGCGCGCGGCTCCCTGTTTCTTCGCTATTCTGGAAAGGGGGTCCAGCTTGGCCAGCATCCCCGACGACAGCGCGTCCAGGTTACTCCTCGTTACCATTTTCTCCACCTCCCTGCGGGCATAATACCACCTGAATATTCAAATAAACATCCATCTTAAGTAACTGTTTTGCCGGTACTTTGGTCATGCCCGGGTTACCGTTGCGGCGGGGTCGATGAGCCGCCTCTCAACATTGAAGCCATACAATCAAAAAGATATACTTATGATGGGAGTGCTATATATCACAATGCGTTATTTTATTGGCGCAGCTATCGGCGGTGCGGTGGGTGGCGCAATTGGCTACATCAATCAGTGTTCCAGCGGCGGTTGAAGCATCACCGCCAGCCCCTGGTCAGGGGCGCTTCTGGGTATGTTGCTGGGCCTTCTCGTCAGCAGCATTCTCCCGGCCCGGCACAGGAGAAAATAAAGTAGGCTATGCCAGCTTTCAAAATTGTTTCCGATTTTAAAATGACCGGCGACCAGCCCCAGGCGGTGGACAAGCTGGTGGCAGGTCTTGACCGGGGCTTTGACCAGCAGACTCTGCTCGGCGTTACCGGCAGCGGCAAGACCTTCACCATGGCCAACGTGATTGAGCGGGTGCAGCGACCCACGCTGGTCATATGCCACAACAAGACGTTGGCGGCGCAGCTGGCCAGCGAGTTCCGCGAGTTCTTCCCCGAAAACGCCGTGGAGTACTTCGTCAGCTATTACGATTATTACCAGCCTGAGGCGTATATCCCCCGAACTGATACATATATCGAAAAAGAGATTGACATCAATGAAGAAATCGACAAGCTGCGCCACGCCGCCACCAGGGCCCTCTTTGAGCGGCGCGACGTGCTTATCGTCGCCTCGGTGTCCTGCATCTACAGCCTGGGCGAGCCCGAGGAATACCGCAGCTTCGTCGTATCACTGAAACGCGGCGATACCCACAGCCGACAGAAGCTGCTGCGCAAGCTGGTGGACATGCAGTACGAGCGCAACGACATTGATT
>CAZQWO010000014.1:0-21635 GCA_964597015.1 uncultured Dehalococcoidaceae bacterium | reverse complement strand
CCACCGAAAAACGCCGCCGCCGGGCACAGGGCGAACAGGCCGCCAAAGAAGGTCGCCACACCTCTCCCCCCCCTGAAGTGAAGAAATATCGACCACCTGTGGCCGGTAATAGCGGAAAGTGCCGCCAGCACCTGGGCACTCCTGGAAAGCACCCAGGGGCTCGTGCCGCCGGCCAGCATATAGTCACCATTGAATATCAGAGCGGCAAACACCACCGGCAGAAAGCCCTTCAGAATATCAAGTATGAGAGCGGCGGCCGCAGCTTTTTTTCCGGCTACTCGCAGAACATTGGTGGCACCGGTCCTGCCACTACCGTGGCTGGTAACATCCACCTTGGCGCTTCTCCGCGCTATCATTACACCAAAGGGAACGGCACCAAGAAAATAGCCAATCAGGATCACAGCGATGAATTTAGCCACAATCACGGCCTTTCCCCCCTTGTCCGAAAGACCAAACGAAGCGGTGTTCCGGTGAAACCAAACGCTTTCCGTAACCTGCCCTCAAGATAACGACGATAGGAAAAGTGCACCAAATTGGCATCGTTGACGAAAAAAACAAAGGTCGGCGGATTGACTTCCGCCTGGGTAGCATAGAGGATTTTTAGCTGCTTGGAGCCCTTGCGCGGCCTTACATGGGCTGCCACCGCCTCCTGAACGACATCGTTAACCTCGGCCGTAGCCAGCCTTTTCAACCTCTGCTGGTATATCCGGCGTGCTTCCGGTATTATCCTGTCTACGCCCTCCCCGAACTTCGCCGAAGTGTAAATTACCGGTGCATAGGCCATAAACTTCAGCTGACTTCCGAGATACCGGTTCCACTCGCCCAGGTTTTTCCCCTCCACAAGGTCCCATTTATTGACCAGGACCACCGCCCCTTTGGTCGCCTGCTGAATATATCCAGCGATATGCATATCCTGAGCGGTTATCATCTCTATAGCATCCAGCACCAGTAAGACTACATCCGCCCGGTCAATTGCCCGCAACGCACGGAGCACACTGTAGTGCTCCACTCCCCGACCAATCCGTCCCCGCCTCCGTATACCGGCTGTATCAATAAGTAACACACTTTGCCCATCAAAGTCAACTACCGTATCAATGGCATCACGGGTTGTTCCCGGGGCATCGTCCACGATGGCCCTCTTTTCGCCGACAAGGCTATTGAGCAGCATCGACTTGCCCACATTGGGCCGGCCAACAATGGCTATTTTCATGATTTCCGGCTCGGTTGCCACCGTTACCGGCGTCGGTAACAGAGCCACAATCCGCTCCAGAAGCTCCGCAGTGCCCCGTCCATGGTAGGCACTGATAACCACCGGCTCTCCCAGCCCCAGCTGATAGAACTCCGCCGCCCCGGCTTCCAGCTTCTCGTTATCCGCTTTATTGGCCACGAGCAGCACCGGCTTTTCTATCCGGCGCAACTTTTCCGCCATCTCTAAGTCGGCAGCGATTACACCGCTCTTAGCGTCTACCAGAAACAGAATAACATCAGCCCCGGCAATCGCGGTCTCTATCTGCTCCTGAACACCGTGAGCAATCGTGGAACTGGCGGCAAATTCCAGGCCGCCGGTATCCACAAAGGTAAACTCCATATCACGCCAGTTTACGGAAGCGATAACCCGGTCCCTGGTTGTACCCGGTAAATCCTCGACAATGGCCAGCCGCCTCCCCACCATCCTGTTGAGCAGCGTGGACTTGCCCACATTTTGCCGACCCACAATCGCTACGATTGGCTTGCCTGTGGCCACGCTCTCTTACCCCGTCTTGACGACTTCCTGGGCCAGCTTCACACTGGGGGGTTCAATGCCGGTCCGAGCAACGCTCTTTAGCTCGGTGATATGTTCGCGGAAGTCCTGGGCAAAGGCGTTGTATTCCATTACGAATTTATGGTACTGGTCGATTGTCTCCTGGGGAACCTCCACTTTCACCGCAATTTCATAAAACTGCTCGACAAAGTCGAAATACTGACTGGTTATCAGCCACAGCTCGTCGAGGTACGTGGAGAGATAATCGGCCAGCTTGGTAATGCCGATATCGCTTTCCATACGGTTGACGAAGCTGTTACACCAGCTATTAAAAATGCGCCGTGACATATCGCAGGCCCTTGCCCAGTCCCACAGGCTTGGATTTTCGATGTTGAAAAGGCTGTCAATAATAACAAAGATGGACAGCGTCGAGTCACCCATGAAACGGCGAGTAAAGTATTCGGCCAGCTGCCGCATCCTGAACACGGCGCGTTCCATCTGCCGCTCTCTGGCTCTTATCACTGTTACCACCAGGCCGAGAGCCAGAATGAAGATAAGTGCCGGAGCTACCCACTCAATCGGCCATCCATACAGTACACCGAGCACCGCCAGCACGGTTATCAGGGCCGGATACCAGCCCCGATTGATGATTATCCTCAGCGTATACATTCCGTCCCCCCTTACTCTTATTTCATCAGCGGAAATTCCAGTCCGCCAAGCATATCGGCCAGCAACGCCTTCTGCATATGCATGCGGTTTTCCGCCTGGTCAAAGACCACCGACTGTGGCCCCTCAAGAATGCCCCCCGCCACCTCCTCGCCATGGTGGGCCGGTAGCGGGTGCATCAGGATGGCGTCTTCCTCAGCCAGCATTAAAAGTTCACCAGTTATCTGATATCCGGCGAATGCCTCGCGCCGCTTCTCGCTCTCGGATTCCTGGCCCATACTTGTCCAGACATCGGTATAAATGATATCCGCGTCATAGACCGCCTGACGTGGGTCTCCGGTGCACATGATTTCAACGCCGCTTTCCACGGCATAACCCTGTGCCAGCCTGAGCAAATCGTCGTGCACCTCGTAACCGGACGGTGAGGCAATCCGGAAGTTGATGCCGGCCAGTGCCGAGGCCAGCATAAGGCTGTGTGCCACGTTGTTGCCATCGCCCACGTAAGCCAGAGTCAGCCCTTCAAGCTCACCCTTCTTTTCGTAAATGGTAAGCAGGTCCGCCAGCGCCTGACAGGGATGCTCCAGATCAGACAGAGCGTTTATCACCGGAACGTCAGCGAACTGCGCCAGCGCCTCCAGGGTCTGGTGCGCGAAGGTGCGCGCCGCAATGGCGTTCACGTAGCGGGACAGGACCCGGGCCACGTCCGGCGCCGATTCCCTCTCCCCAAGGCCAACCTCTGCCGGAGGCAGATAGATAGCATGACCGCCGAGCTGTCGCATGGCGACCTCAAAACTCACCCGTGTCCGCAGCGATGGCTTCTCAAATACCAGGGCCAGCACTTTTTCACTCAGGGAACGAGTCCAGCCTTCAGCTTTCAATTCCACGGCCCGGGAGAGCAGTAACGATATGTCCTCACGGTTCAGGTCGGCTATGGAAAGTAAGTCCTTGCCTCTCAATATATCCCCCCGCTTTGACCTACAGTATATCATTAAAAATGCTTAATCGAAAGTTATTTTCCGCAGTTTTCTTGACACATTTCGGGCACCTTATTTAATATGCAGTAAGCTGAGGAGGTGAAAAATGACCGAGCTTATCCTCATCAGACATGGTGAAACGGAATGGAATGTGGCCGAGTTATTCCGGGGCCAGATTGACATCGCCTTAAATGAGACCGGAGTCAAGCAGGCGGAGCTACTGGCGGGATATTTAAGCACATCAACCATAGAAGCTATTTATTCCAGCCCGCTGCAGCGGGCGCTAAAGACTGCGGAGTTAATCGCCATACCTCACCAGCTCAAGGTAAACGTTGAGCCTGACCTTATCGACTTTAACTTCGGTAAATGGCAGGGACTATCGCACCGGGAGGTTAAAGAGCGATACGGAGACTTATACGCCAGGTGGATAAATCATCCGGAGCGGGTGAAGATGCCCGATGGTGAGACCCTAGATGAGGTCAGAAGAAGAACCGCCAGAGTTATTGATAAGGTTATTAAAAAACACACGGGCACCGTGGTAATCGTCGGGCACCGCGTGGTGAATAAAGTAATCATCTGCGCCTTGCTGGGGCTGGACAACAGCCATTTCTGGAAAGTCAGACAGGATACCGGCGGCATCTCCATTTTCGCCCGCCAGAACGAGCAGTTTATCCTCACCAGACACAATGACACCTCCTTCCTCACACCGCCTGCCAGAGCACAAATGAGCGACTTTTGACCTGCCACCCCCTTTACATTGCTTGACAGGACAGCTACAATGTTATGGCAATCTGTTGTCAACGGAGGTAAGAACCAGTGGGTATTGAATGGGTCCGCGACCTGGCAATAGTGGTTCTTGGCTTTGGCGTTACCCTTGTGGTCCTTGTTATCGGCATTCTCGCCCTCATGATGTATTGCAAGCTGAAGCCGATACTGGACTCGGCAAAGTCAACCGCCAAGCGGGTTGAGAACATTTCGGCAACCGTTGAGGAAGAGGTATCCAGGCCACTGGCACAGCTGGCCGCCTTTATCCAGGGCGTACGGCAGGCAGCCAGCTTTTTCAGTGGCTTCGCCAAAAGAAAATAAGGAGGTAGAGATGGCTGAAAAAGATACTGGTGCCAGTTTCGCTATTGGCTTTCTTCTGGGTGCCGTTGTTGGCGTGGCAGTAGGCTTTCTATACGCGCCTAAACCGGGAATAGAAACCAGGGCTATGCTGAAGGAAAAGGCTGAAGCTGCCGCCGAGAAGGCAAAGGAAACCGCCGAGAAGGCAAAGGAAGCCGCCGTCGCCGCTGAACACCGCGTTGAAGAGAAGCTGGGCCGAAAGAAACCAGGCGAGTAACCGGCCACTTCATCATCGTCTCTGTTACCCGTCTCTTAAACTTATCTCCGGTAAGTTAACAGGAGAATTGCAGCTGCAATGGCTAACTTCCTCAGCCGACACTGGCGAACGGTCGTTCTCATCCTGAGTGCAGTCATTTTCCTCTGCATCCTGTACCTTCTGAGAACGGTTATTCTGCCATTTGCACTGGGGCTGGTGCTCGCGTACCTGCTGGCGCCAGTTATTTCCTGGCTGGAATCGAGATTCCCGGGACCGGGAAAATGGCAGGGAACCAAGCGCGTCCTTTCCATCTTTATCGTATTCCTCGTTTTACTAGTGCTTCTGGCCGTTTTCTCCTACGTGATTGCCACCGCCGTTATCGATGCTTCACTGAACCTGGCTTCCGGTGCCCCATACTTCCTAAGCAAAAGCCTTTACCAGATACAGGAATGGCTTGAAATTATAAGAGGGCAGTTCCCGCCGGATATCCGCGCTGAAGTGGATAGAGCGCTTCTGGAAGCCGGCGTGGCACTGGGCAATGCCATTCGTGATGCTCTGATAAAAGGCGTTTCCGTTGTGCCGGAAACCTTCAGCATCGTGCTTGGCCTGGCAGCACTGCCGCTTTTTCTCTTCTACGCTCTGAAGGATTCTGATAAACTCAAAAATTACGTTTACTCCGCGTTCACACCTGGAATCGCAGAGCACGTCAGAAACATGGTCAGCATAGTGGAAAGAGTTATCGGGCGCTACATCCGTGCCCAGTTAATGCTCGGCCTGATTGTGGCCTACCTTGTATTTATCGGCCTGCTGATACTGGATATCCCATACTCACCGGTGTTGGCGATTCTGGCCGGTATTGGAGAACTTATCCCCACGCTTGGACCGTGGTTCAGCGGTGCCGTGATAGCGATAATTGCCCTGGCCGTGGTCCCGGATAAGGTAATCTGGGTAATCGTCCTTCTCCTGGCTGTCCAGTTGCTGGAGAACAGCCTGCTGGTGCCCCGCATCCAGGGCGGCTACCTGCGTATCCACCCCGTCGCCATGATTTTCATGCTTGTCCTGGGGGCTTATGTTGCCGGTTTCTGGGGGCTTCTGCTGGCCGGGCCATTGACCGCCACCGGCGTTGAAATCTACCGGTATGTCCGCCAGCGCTATCAGGACGAGAAGCTCCTGCCAGCGAACGAGAAAGAGTGAGCCCTTCTATCCCTCCACCCCCTGCTCTGCTATAATTTATATATGAAGAAGCCGCTCCTGGTTCTGTTCGACGGCAACGCCATCGTCCACCGCGCCTATCATGCCTTCCAGACAAGCCGGTCGCCGGTGCGACTCACCGTAAGCAAGACCGGAGAGGTTGTCAGCGCCGTTTACGGCTTCACCCAGATGCTGCTCAAGACCATTAATGATCTCAAGCCTACCCATTACGCCATTGCCTTTGATAAAAAAGGCCCCACCTTCCGCCATCAGCTTTTTGACCAGTATAAAGCACACCGCCCCCCGGCCCCCCCGGAACTCATCAGCCAGCTAGACCGGGTGAAGCAGATGGTCGAAGCATTCCGCATCCCCATCTTTGAGCTTGACGGCTATGAAGCTGATGATATACTGGGGACACTGAGTCATCAGGCCAGCCAGCAGGACGTTGACACCATCATTGTCACCGGCGACACCGATACCATGCAGCTGGTTTCACCCAACGTAAAAGTTCTCTACCCGAAGGCAGGCCGGTCTTTCAGCGATACCACCCTGTATGACGAGTCAGCCGTCAACAGTCGCTACGGGGTAAACCCAGAGCAGATTGCCGACTTTAAAGGTCTGGTTGGCGACCCATCGGACAACATTCCCGGTGTTCCGGGCGTGGGGGAAAAGACAGCCGCCAAGCTGCTCCAGCAGTTCGGCACCGTGGAAAACATCTATGACCGCATAGACGAGGTAACACCGCCCAAGCTCCAGGAGACCATGCGGCAGAACGAAGAAACAGCCCGCCAGAGCAAATATCTGGCCACCATTGTTACCGAGGCACCGGTCGAGCTGAAACTTGAAGACTGCCAGGCTGGCCAGTATGACCGCCAGACAGTCACCGAGCTCTTCCGCGAGCTTGAGTTCGTCCGGCTGCGCGACCGACTGCCCGGAGTTGAAGCGGAGGCAGAGACTCCTGAAACAGCGCCGGTAGAGATGAAAACCAGACCGCCGCAGGGAGACTACCATATCGTCAATACCCCATCTGACCTTGATGTACTGGTCAACCGTCTGGCGGAGTCCAAGTCGTTTGCCTTTGACCTGGAGACGACCAGCCTGAACCCGCTGCAAGCTGACATGGTCGGCATCTCCTTCTCACCGGCTCCATCAGAGGCATACTACGTACCCGTGGGGCATACCAGCCTGCAATCAGTAGCCCAGCTTCCCCAGCCACAGGTCATTGACCGGCTCAAGCCAGTTCTGGAGGACAGCAGACTGGCCAAGCTGGCCCATAACGGTAAATACGACATGGCCGTGCTGGCCGAGCATGGCGTGATGGTAAATAACCTGACTTTCGACACCATGGTGGCTGCCTATCTTATGGGAGAAAAATCGCTCGGCCTGAAAGCGCTTGCCTTCAGCAAGCTGAATATTGACATGACCCACATAACCGACCTTATCGGCACTGGCGCCAAACAGCTGCCAATGTCTCAGGTTGAGATAGAAAAGGTGGCCAATTACGCCTGCGCCGATGCCGATATGACCCACCGATTAGCCGACCTGTTCGGCAAGGAACTGCAGGAGCAGGGACTCTGGCAGCTTTTCGCCGATGTTGAGATGCCCCTCGTGCCGGTGCTCCTCCAGATGGAGAGAAACGGCATCGCCCTTGATAAGAAACTGCTGCGGGACATGTCCCAGGAGCTCGGTGGGCAAATTTCAAAGCTTGAGGAGAGGGTATTAACCCTGGCCGGGGAGGAATTCAACATCAACTCCCCCCAGCAGCTGGGAAAGATTTTGTTCGATAAGCTCCAGATACCCACCCCGCGGAGAGGTAAGTCCAAGTACTCCACGGAGGCATCAGTCCTGGAGGAACTGAAAGAATACGAAATTATTCAACTGGTTCAGGAGTACCGCCAGCTATCAAAACTCAAATCCACCTATATTGATGCCCTGCCCACCCTGATAAACGCTAAAACCGGCCGGGTGCATACCAGCTTCAACCAGACACGGACGACCACCGGCCGGCTCTCCTCCAGCGAGCCGAATTTGCAGAATATCCCCGTCCGCGGCGATATGGGCAGACAGATAAGGTGTGCTTTCATCGCGCCGAAGGGAAGCCACCTCTTTGCCGGGGACTACTCTCAGGTTGACCTCCGCGCTCTGGCCCACCTGTCGCAGGACCCGGGTCTTGTCCAGGCCTTCCAGCAGGACGAGGACATACATGCCGCCACCGCCGCCCAACTCTTTAATGTGGAAAGAACAAAAGTCACCGCTGACATGCGCCGGCTGGCCAAAACGGTGAACTTCGGCGTTATCTACGGCATGAGCGAGTACGGGCTGGAGCAGGCTACCGAGCTCTCGCGGGAAGAGGCCGCACAGTTTATCACTGCCTATTTTGCCAGGTATCCGAAGGTGAAAGAGTACCTTGAAGCCACGAAAAAGCAGGCCAGGGATAACGGCTGCGTGCAGACCATTCTGGGCAGAAGGCGTTTTATTCCGGAAATAAACTCGGCCAATCGCCAGGTGCGGGAAGCCGCCGAACGCATGGCGATCAACATGCCGGTGCAGGGCACCTCGGCTGACATCATCAAGGTGGCCATGATAAACCTTGAGCGGGAGATGAACAAAAAGCAGTTGCAGAGCAAGATGCTGTTGCAGGTACACGATGAGCTTGTCTTTGAGGTCCCCGATGGAGAGATGCCGACCATGCAGCAACTCGTGCCTCAGGTGATGTCCTCGGCTATTCAGCTTAACGTGCCGTTGAAAGTCGACACCAAAAAGGGCCGGAACTGGGGAGAGATGGCATAACATGCCCGAACTGCCCGAGGTGGAAACGGTAAAAAATGAGCTTGCCCCGCATATACTGGGACGCAAGTTCTCCGGCGTCACCCTCCTCTGGGACGGCATTGTCAAGGCACCTTCGATTGAGGAATTCCGTTCCCGCCTGACCGGACAGACAATCACCGGACTGTCCCGCCACGGCAAGTACCTTATGCTCGCCCTGGACAATGATGATTTGCTGGTCATCCACATGAAGATGAGTGGCTCGCTGCTGCTCAGCCGGGACTCAAAAGAGCTACCAAAATACACCCGCGCTGTCTTCCATCTCGACGGGGGCACGCACATTTTCTTCCGCGACCCGCGTAAGTTCGGCCGGGTCTGGCTGGTCAGAGACCAGACCACGGTAACCAGCAAACTGGGGCCGGAGCCTCTGGAACCGGAGTTTACCCCGCAGGTTCTGGCCGGGCGGTTTAAAAATAGAAAGGCGCCCATTAAGGCGCTCCTCCATGACCAGTCGGTTATCGCCGGCATCGGCAACATGTACGCTGACGAAGCCCTGTTCGCCGCTAAAATCAGCCCTTTAAGGTCAGGGGGCAGTCTGACACCGGAAGAGGTCAAGCGTCTTCACCACGCCATTCAACACACTCTGCACACCGCCATTGATAATAAAGGGGCCAGTATTGTCAACTACTATCGACCCGGCGGGGAAACCGGCACCGCCCACTTTGAGTTCAAGGTCGCGCACAGGCGCGGTAAAAACTGCCCGAACTGCGGCGGCCCGATTCAGCGCATCACGGTGCGCAATCGCGGCACCTACTTCTGTCCTAAATGCCAGCCAGCTGCCTAGTCGTCCCAGAGTCGGAAGGGCGGGTACTCATCGGTCATCAGCGCCACATAGGCGCAGACCCGGTATGACCAGCGGTTCAGGCCGATTACCAGCTTGAAGATGCTCTCCGGGTACTTGCCAGTAAAGAGCAGGGTCACCGCGGCAATGATGACCAGCACGTGCTGGAGACCGGGGAACTTATTGCCTTTCCCGTACCAGCCCTGAAAGATGGTGACGATGATGTAATGCGGAATGGCCAGCAGCCACCACTTGACCAGCGCCAGTCCCTTTGACAGCTTCTTCGGGTACTCCACCTGCAGGTCGGCGGGATAGTCCACCGATTTCAGCGTGAAGGGAGGGTATTTGTCCGTCCCCAGCGCATCGTAGCTGTAGAAGCCCACCCGCCACGACCAGCGCAGCACGCCCACGTTGAAATCAAACAGTCCCCTGGGGAACCGGCCCGTGAAGAGGATGGCAAAAAAGGCGATTATCCACACCACAATAAATGCCACGTATAAAAATGCCAGAATGATGTAATGTGGCAGTGCCAGCAGCCACTTGATTAGCCACCACCCCCTCGCCGGTGGTGCGGTGAGCTCGCCGGTGATTGTTACCGGATACGTTTGAACAGCCATATAATGTCCACCTCCTTTTTATAGAAGTGCCGCTGCATATGTCTCGTAAGTACGCGAGTCAAAGAGCACGAAGATAACTTCCTTGAGCGAGGTTTCTTTATCACGTAGTAATTCAAGAACCGCTGTGATAGCGGTTACGGCCGCCTGCGCAACCGGATATCCATAGGCGCCGGTACTGATGGAGGGAAATGAGACGCTGGTCAGGTTGTTTTCGGCGGCAAGCTTCAGGCTCTCCCGATAGGCGCTTTTCAGAAGCTCGGCCTCACCTTTATTGCCACCGTGCCATATCGGACCTACGGTGTGGATGACGTGCTTGGCCGGAAGATTGCCACCGGTGGTCATTACCGCCTGGCCCGTGGGCAACCGCCCCTGCCGCGCCACGATTTCTTTGCATTCCTCCAGGATGGCAGGGCCGCCGGCGCGGTGGATGGCACCATCCACGCCACCACCCCCCATCAGGCTGGAATTGGCGGCATTGACAATGGCATCGGTAGACTGGCGTGTTATATCACCCTGTATGATAGATATTCTCGACTTGTTTATCATCAGCTGTGCCGGATTACCTGCCATGCCACCACCTCCGGTTGATTAATCCTTATTTATCAGGTACTCAATTGCCCAATCGATGGCCTCAGCACCTTCCATCTCAAGCTTAATATCAGGCTTTATTCCCTCACCCTCAATAAGCCGACCGTTCGGCGTGAGCCAGCGTGCCGTTGTTATGTAAAGCCCTGAGCCGTCCTGGAGCTCACGCGGCACATTAACGCTGCCCTTGCCAAACGTCTGCTCTCCGGCAACATCTGCCCGCCCGTGGTCCTGCAGCGCTCCCGCCAGCACCTCGCTGCCGCTGGCACTGGTACCATTCACCAGCACCACCATTGGCAGTTCGGTGACGATTTCCCGTGCTTTGACTTCCATCGAGGTTTCCGTACCCCTGTTGTCCACCACCTTCACCACCACGCCGTCCTTCAGAAAACAGGAAGCGACCTCTATCACTGTGTCCAGCATGCCGCCCGGGTTGCCCCGCAGGTCCAGGATGATACCTGTGGCGCCGGCCCGTTCCATGTCCTGCAACGCGGTCTGCAGTTCAGTTGCCGTGCGTCTGGAAAAATGGGTGATTTGTAAATAGGCAATGTTTCCCATCATTTTCAGAGCCACGCTGGACAGTTCAATCGTTTCACGCACGATTTCAATTTTTTTCGATTCTGCCTCATCTTTATGCTGAATGAGCAGGGTTACAGGTGTGCCCTTGGGCCCGCGAATTTTCAGCACCGCCTCGACGACGCTCATTTCCACCGTTGACGCACCGTCTATCTCCAGAATAACGTCATCTGCTTTCAAACCGGCCTGAGCCGCCGGCGAATTCGGAATGGGCGCGATAATGGTCAGCTTTTCCTCCCTCATCCCCACCTGCGCGCCAATACCTTCAATCTCACCTTCGAGGCCGCTCAT
This sequence comes from uncultured Dehalococcoidaceae bacterium, assembly GCA_964597015.1. Lineage (GTDB taxonomy): Bacteria > Chloroflexota > Dehalococcoidia > Dehalococcoidales > RBG-16-60-22 > E44-bin89. The sequence goes on along the minus strand of CAZQWO010000014.1, from coordinate 10,069 downwards.
ACTGATTTCATACGTTTCCGCATCGATATAGGAAGTGTACGGGTCATCCAGGGCCTCAATCATGCCCTCGATGGCACCTTTGCTGAGCTCACCGGAATCAAGCCGGTCATGGTCCACATAGTCCCTGAAGATTAGGCCCCATGCCTCCTCCACTACTCCCAGCCCTTCCCCATCACTAGCGGGAGCCCTGCCCTGGTTGTAGCCGATGCCAAAGGCAAGGGCGATAATGGCAACAAGGGTTAAAATTATGAGGATAGACTTCATCGCTTTTGACATTGCTCTGCTGCTCCTCGTCAGCCAGTTAACTCAAAGGCCAAGTAAACCTGTAAGCCGAGTTCTGTATCCTTCCCATACGGGAAAGACGGTGGCCATCTATCTAGCCCCGATGTCGCCATCGGGGTCGAGCGGCCAACCCGGGGACAGGCCGGGCGTCCTTATGTCCCTCTATTTGGCCTTGCTCCGGATGGGGTTTGCCCAGCCGACCGGTCACCCGGCCGCTGGTGGGCTCTTACCCCACCATTTCACCCTTGCCCTTCACTATGTGAAGGGCGGTATGTTTCTGTGGCACTTTCCGTAGGGTCACCCCTCCTGGGCGTTACCCAGCACCCTGCCCGGTGGAGCTCGGACTTTCCTCCCCTCCCAAAGGAAGGGCGGCCACCCGGTTTACTTGACCCACTTACAGTCTAGTATCGGAACTGCCATTAGTCAACCGCTCGGTCCAGAGCGGCATTGCTCAGCCGGTCGGCCTCCGCGTTCTGGCGTCTCGGTATAGCAGTGGCGGTATAGCTCTGGAACGACGAAAGCAGTTCCCTGGCCCGCTGGTATAGCGGTTTGAGTGCTGGATTTTTCACACGGTAGCGACCGTTTATCTGTCTTACGGCCAGTTCGGAATCAGACCTTAACTCAACGCTGGCAGCACCCAAACGCCGGGCTTCCTCAAGAGCAGCAATAATGGCGCGGTACTCTGCCTGGTTGTTGGTAGTTTTACCAATGCGGCGGGAAATGCGGGCGAGCACCCCGCCTTTACCATCCCTGATTACGGCACCAATCGCGGAGGGGCCGGGATTACCCCGCGAAGCCCCATCAGTATATAAAATCGCCTTTTCGATTTTCATTCGCTACTCAGGGCAGGTACAGGATACGATTGCAGCTGCCGCACTGCACCGGGGCACCGCTTCTCGCCCGCTGCAGTTCGCTGGAGGGTAGTGATATGCGGCAGCCGCGGCAGATGCCCTGCTCCACCCTAGCCACCGCGAAACCCTTGTTTTTCCTGAGCTGCTCGTAAAGTGTCACCGCCTTTGGCTCGATTTCAGCAGTCAATGCCTGACGTTTCTGGTTCAGGTCATCCAGACTGCTCTCCAAGGCTGCTTTTTCCTTCTTCAATTGTTCCTGCTCGCGCTGCCACGCCGATGTAACCTCTTTCAGTTCACCCTGCAGGGCCACCATGCCAGCTTCCACCGACTCCACCCGTTCCATGAGTTCCAGGGCTTTCGTTTCCAGCCCGTCGCGCTTGGTCTTCAGCAGTTCAACCTCATGCTGCAGGTTGGACAGTTCCTTCGGATTATTGATTCGTCCGCTGTATAGTTCGCCCTCACCTTTTTTTATTTTTGCGGCCAGGTCGTCGATTTCCCCCTCCAGGGAACGCTGCTGGTGCTGCAGCTCTCCCCGCTTTTCCTTTTCGATATTGAGTTTCTGCTGGACAGCGACCACCACCTCATCTTTACCCAGCCGACCGTTTACCTGTTCCAGCCTGCGTTCATCATCGGCAATTTCGAGGTCAATTTCCTGCAGTTGGTATAGTTGTCTGGCAACGCTCATAGCAAAATTCTCTTTAGAAAGATTGAACGAGTATTGATTTGTCGATTCTGCGCCAGCTGTGAAATCACGTCAGGACCGGCGCACCGCTTCCTGAATTAACGAACCACCAGCGTCAAAGGCCTGAAGGTTCTGCTCTTTTACCTTGGCCGGTGCCTTTCCCGCCAGTACCTGCTTCACTTCCTGACTGTCAAAGAGCGGCGATACCTGGCACAGCGCACCGACCATGACCACGTTAGTCAGCAGGCTGCCGCCAATCTGCCGCGCACATTCCGTGGCCTTGATGGTGTAGCCCTTCTTCCCCGACTTCTTCAATGCCGTGCGGATTTCATCGTCCGATGGGTAGGTATCCATCTCCATATTGCACAGCACCGTCGGCTCTTTATAGTCGTTGAGCAGGTATATGCCGTCCGGGGCGAGCAGTTCAAAGCTACGCAGCATCTCGATGGTCTCAAACCCCATGAGGATATCCACCTTCCCGGCCGGGATGAGCGGTGAGTAAAGCCCGGCATCGGAGACCCTCAGGTGCGATACCACCGAGCCGCCGCGCTGGGCGGCACCGATTGTTTCCACGGCAAAGACTTTATAACCTTTTTTGAGCAGGTATTCAGCCATTATGCTTGAGGCAAACAGGTTGCCCTGCCCGCCGACGCCAGAAATCAGTATGTTCAGCTCCATGTTATCGCTCCCCTCTGGCAGACTTCCACGCACATGCCGCACTCCACGCAGGTGCCATAGTCAATTGTTGCCTTGCCATCGGCGAAATGTATTGCCGGGCAGCCAAAAAAGGTAACGCATATCTTGCAGCCATTGCAGAGGTCTTCGTCGAGAACGACCTTCCGCGGTGTGAAACCGAGCTCACCGGTCCTTCTTGCCTGCAGGTAGCAGGGCATGGAGGCTATGATAACGGAGACGCCCTTCTCCTTCACCGCTTTTTCCAGCGCTTCCTTGCACTGCGGGATATCATAGGGATTGACCACCTGAGCACTGGCCGCCCCGGCCGCGGTGGAGAGCCGGGCCACATCTATGGCCAGCACCGGCTGGCCGCGAACATCGACATCGCTGCCCGGATGCGGCTGAAAGCCGGTCATGGCCGTGGTCCGGTTATCGCAGACGATGGCCACCATATCCACGCCGCTGTGTATGGCGTTCAGCAGGCCGAGAACCCCATTGTGGAAAAAGGTGGAATCGCCGATGATGGCAAACACCGGCCGTTTATAGCCGCTGCGGGCGATGCCAGAGGCCATGGGTATCGACGACCCCATACAGTAGATGGTCGACTGCAACTCCAGCGGCGGAAATGAGCCGGCGTCGTAGCAGCCAATGTCGCCGGTGACCACGCCCTTGTATTTATGCGCCGCCAGCTTCAGCGCGTGCAGCAGGCCGCGGTACTGGCAGCCGACGCACTGGGTGCGTGTCCGTATCGGCACCTTCATCTCCAGTGGTGTGGTTTTCGGAATTTTCTTTTCCAATTCCGGGTAGAGCGCTGCCAGCGATTTCAGCACAATGCCGGTCGACAGTTCCCCTTCCTGCGGCAGGAATCCGCTCCTCCCCACCACTTCTACCTTCACACCTTCATCGAAAAACAGCTGCTTCAATATGCCCTCCACCACCGCCTCGCTGTCCTCATAGACGACCAGCTTGTCCATCTTTCTGGCGAACTGGAGCACCTTGTTCTTCGGCAGAGGTAAAGTACCCAGCTTGAGCACCGGGAACTTCTTCCCCAGTATCTTTTCCGCCTCTTTGACAAACGCGTAGCCGATGCCGCAGGCGACCAGCCCAACCTTCCCCTCACCTTCCTCGATATGGTTGAAGGGGCTTGCCTCCATGATTTTATTCAGCACCAACTGTTTCTCGTTGAGCCAGCGGTGCCTGACCACAGGGCGGTTAGCGCCGCCGGCCTTTACCTCTTTTAACGCGCTCATGATAAACCGGGAGCGGTCATCCTCGAAATGCGGCTCCTTCGCTCCCTTTATGTCTCCCATGTTTGTCATACTGCGCGCGTGGCATACGCGTGCCACCGGGCGCACCACGAAGCACAGCTCCGTCTCTTCCGAGAGCTCAAAAGCCATTTTCACCATGTCTTTGGCTTCCTGCGGACACCATGGGTCGAATACCGGCAGGTGGGCATCAAGTCGGGTGATTATGCGGCTGTCCTCTTCGTTCTGCGAAGAAATGCCGCCGGGGTCATCACCTGAAATCAGCACCAGTCCGCCGCGGACACCGGTGTAATTCAGGTGCATAAGAAAATCAAGGACAACATTGGTCCCGTTATGCTTCATTACCGCCAGCGAGCGGGTGTTACATAGGGAAGCGCCCATGCATATTTCCAGGGCCACCTTCTCATTGATGCACCACTCGGCATGGACATCGGGATATTTGGAAACGTATTCCAGCACCTCAGAAGCCGGGGTCCCCGGGTAGCCCGCCACCACCTTGACTCCCGCCTCAATGGACCCCCGCCCCATCGCCTCGTTGCCCATCAGGTATTCTTGTTCCGCCATGAGCACCTCCACAGTTTAAATATATGCCTGCCCCGAAATTGCCTATTCTTTCCGGGGTATGACCACCGCCTCACCCTCCAGCACCACGGTGCCGCTTTGATTGCGGCAGGTGGTCTTTAAGTGAACGCGATTTTTCTCCGGCACCTTCTCAACCACCTCCACTTCCGCCTCAATGATATCACCGAACTTCACCGGTGCCTTGAATTTCAAAGTCTGGGATACGTAAATATTGCCGGGGCCGGGCAGTTTGATGCCAAGCACCGCCGATATCAGACTTGCCGTGAGCATGCCGTGGACGATTCTTTCACCGAAAACGGACTGCTCAGCGTACAGCTTGTCCATATGTACCGGGTTTAAATCCCCGGTCAGCTCGGCGAAGCGTATCACGTCCCGCTCAGCAATCTGTTTACTGATACTGGCCCGGTCACCGATATTCAGCTGGTCGAAGGTTTTTCCCTTTTCCATACTGTTTTTATTCACGGAAGAGCGATGCTGATATAACCAGGCGCTGTACTTCCGAAGTTCCTTCATATATTTCAGTCAGTTTAGCATCGCGAAAATGGCGCTGCATCGGCGAGTCCATCATGTAGCCATAGCCACCGAACACCTGAATTCCCAGTGTTGCCGCCCGCATGGCCAGTTCCGTGGCGCACAGTTTGGCCATGGACGCCTGCGTCCGGAAAGGTTGCCCGTTATCCGCCAGCCAGGCTGCCTGATAGGTAAGCAATCGGGCTGCTTCCAGCTCGGCGTACATATCGGCCAGTCGAAAGCTGATTGCCTGATAAGAAGCAATCGGGGCGCCAAATTGCTTGCGGCTCTTGGCATACTCAACGGCTCTCTCCAGAACAGCACGGGTAATGCCGAGAGCCTGCGATGCTATTCCTATCCTGCCGTGGTCTATCAGCTCCAGAAAGATGCGCATACCTTTCCCCTCATCACCGAGTCGGTTGGCGGCCGGCACGCGGCAGTCCTCAAATACCTGGTCGGCGTTGGTGGCAGCCCGTATGCCCAGCTTATCGTACTTCTTGCCTTTGCTGTATCCCGGCATCCCCTTCTCCACGATAAACCCGGTCATGCCTCGCTCTCCCAGCTCGGGCACAGTGGCAAAGACCAGCAACGTATCACAGACATCGCCATTGGTGATGAATATCTTGGTGCCATTAAGTATATAGCCGTCACCATCTCTGGAAGCAGTCGTCTGCACATTGCCGACATCGCTGCCTGCCTCTGATTCCGTTATCGCCATGGCGCCAACTTTTTCCCCTTTCGCCAGAGCAGGCAGAAACTTCTGTTTTTGCTCATCGGTGCTGAAGCGATAAATCGGCGCCGCGCAAAGGCACAGGTGCGCATCCAGAATACCGCCGGTGGAGGCGCAGGCCCGGGAGAGTTCTTCAATAGCAATAGCCGCGGAAAGCTCATCGCCACCGCTGCCACCGTACTCCTGAGGTATACCCAGGCCGAGCAGTCCCATCTCCGCCATCATCTTAAAATTGTCCCGGGCGAATTCCTGCTTCCGATCCAGCTCGTCGGCCACCGGTGCCAGTTTCTCATTGGCGAAGTCCCTGACCATGGTCTGAAGCATCTTGTGCTCTTCACCGAGCGAAAAGTCCATAGTAACCTCCTCCAAGGAAAGTCAGTCAGATGAACTAGAACAATCGTAAACCTAAAGCTATTGATTGTCAAGAAATAAGAGCCTGACCCGCTGTTCAAAATGATGACAAAAATGACTGGTCTGATATAGAACATCTGTGCTATTTTAATACCGTAAGCCAGAAAAGTGAGGGAAATGATGAAGCTCCTTAAATTGGCCGTGGAAAAACAGCGGTGGGACCTTGCTGCCCATACCATCGTCCTGGCAGCTGCCCGGACTTTAAATAAGGGGGACGGACCATATGCCAGCCAGAGCAAACCGGAAATCAAACGTGTCAAAGAAAAAGGCAACTGCTAAACAAAGTGGCTTCTACCAGAAAGCGCTTGATGAAGCCGAGCGCATCGATTTCGAGCTTGCCTCAGGCGTAAACGGTATCGACGATGAGATCGCCCTGCTGCGGGTGAAAATCAAGTCCTATCTGAGCGGTGATCCGAAAAATCTAAAGCTCATCGTAGATGCCACCAATGCCCTGGAGAGACTTGTCCGCACCAAATACAAAATCAGTAAAGAGCAGAGGAAAGGATTGAAGGAGGCCATCGGCAATGTCCTCAGAGAGGTCGCCCTCCCCCTTGGCATCGGCATCGCCACCACCATCAGCAAATAAGCCCGCGGCAGAGGGGTTGGCTGCGCGTAAGCTGCGCCCCTACCAGCGCGAGATAGCTCTGGCCATATTGAACAGCGTCTTCGGCCGGAAGGGATTGACATTTTCCGTGGAAATCGCCCGTCAGGGCGGGAAAAATGAGCTTTCCGCACAGCTTGAACTGCTCCTGCTGACACTCTATATGGCGGAGCCTCATAACCTGGTAAAGTGCTCCCCGACCTTTAAACCCCAGACAATCATCTCAATGACCCGCCTCAAGGACAGGCTGAACGAAGCCGGTTTTGAAAGCATCTGGTGCGCCGAACTGGGCTACATCATCAGGCTTGGTAATGCCCGGGCTATATTCCTTTCCGCTGATGAGTCCGCCAATGTGGTGGGCAATACCGCCCACATCCTGCTGGAAGTGGACGAGTCGCAGGACGTTGGCAAGGAGAAATACAACAAGGAGTTCAAGCCGATGGGTGCCACCACCAATGTGACCACCGTGCACTATGGCACCACCTGGGACGACTCTACCCTGCTGGAAGAGGTGAAGCAGACCAACCTTGAACTGGAAAGAAAAGACAGCATCAAACGCCACTTCCGGTATGACTGGCAGGAAATTGCGCAGTACAACCCCGATTACCTGGCTTACGCTGAGGCGGAAAGGGAGAGGCTCGGGGAAAACCACCCTCTCTTTCTGACCCAGTACCGGCTCCAGCCCATACGGGGCGGCGGTGGCTTCTTGAGTCAACAGCAGCGCGCCCAGTTGCAGGGCGAGCATTACCGCAAACACCGCCAGGAGCATAACCGGACCTATGTGGCCGGCATTGACCTGTCCGGGGAAGCCGAAGAGGCTGAAGACGCCCTGCTCAGGGCTATAAAACCGCGGCGGGACTCCACGGTCATCACCATCGGCGAGCTGGAATTCGCCGCCGACAGTGAAATGATGAAGCAGCCGCGAGTGAATATCGTTGAGCATTACTGGTGGACGGGCCGGAAGCACGCCCAGCTTTACCATCAGCTGGTCGATATCCTGAAAAACGTCTGGCACTGCCGCCGCATTGTGGTGGATGCCACCGGCGTTGGCGAGCCGGTGAGCTCGTTTCTGAGGCAGGCTATGGGGTCGCGGGTCATCCCCTTCACCTTCACCCAGAAATCCAAGTCAGAGCTTGGTTTCAACCTGCTGGCGGCAATTAACTCAGGCCGACTGAAGATGTACCTGAGTGACAGTTCCCCCGAGCACCAGGAATTCTGGCTGGAGACGGAGCAGGCAAGGAGCCAGTACCGCCCCAACCAGACGATGAACTTTTACGTTGACCCCTCCCGGGGACACGACGACTTCCTGATGAGCCTGGCACTGATGCTAGAAGCGGCCAGCCACTACACACCAAGAGGAGCGAGGGGAGGTTAAATGTTATTCCAACCTCCTTTTCACTACAACTTCCAATTATCACTAAAGGATCCAAGTGTGAATTGTCGCCCTACTCTATTGCGTCGCAATGAAAATTCTCCCTTCCTCCCTCTCTTCTTACCAAGGCGCACGATTTGCGAAGTAATTTGTTCCATGGTTATTGGTGAATCTGGTTTCTTGACACAAGACATACGTGCTCGGGAAATAGATGTTTCAAAATCCGGCTTTGAACCATCAATGCTAGTTCCAAATAAACGATAGTTTAGATCATTTTCCGATTTAACCATCATAATAAAGACAGGTACTTTATCAAAATAAAATAATTCTTCCTTACTTTCTTCAATCAAATCAGCCTGTTGAACGATTTGCTCTTTTATTTGATAAATGCGAGGTTCCGCTCGTGCAGCAGAAGGTTCCATGAGAAGAATAAGAACTGGCTTCTGAAATATATCTATTAAAAATCTGATATTTCTCCATACTTGTCTTACATACGTTGATGGTATTTCGTTTAAAACATTGTAAATAAGTAACATATCAGTTCTAATCAGGCTATCATACTGAGCGACTAATTTAGGCAGCGCATCTTCTTTCAAATCTGCATTAATATCTATTGGGTCAACATCGACCTTTGGAAAAGTTTCTTTTAGGACTCTAGTAAATATAACATGCTGACTTGAACTCCACTCGCGCTCTTTTTCTACAGAGTTTAATGTCAAACGAAGAGGCTGCCGAGGTGCATCTTCTAAATAAAAAAGGCATATGCCATATAATTCAACACATGCGCCAGCTCCTAGAGAAGTAATTACTAATTCTTGCCTTTTCCCACGAGGTTTTGGTATTGCTTCAGGATTTTTTCCCTGTACTTTTTTTAAATGTAAATAAGGTAGATAGGCATGCCTTTCCCCAAATGCAGCCAAATATCCCGCCCTATTTTTCTTAAACCTGAAATTTATTTTGGAAGGCTGGATTGTACCATGTTCACCTTTATGTCTATAGACACGGCGAACATAAGCTAACGCTTTGCGCGTTTTCTTGAGATGAAGCGTATCTAGACAATCTCCAACGCCTCCCCAAATATCTAAAATTACCTTTTCTAGTAATGATGGAAATATGTTTTTGTCTTCCTTCACATCATCTTCAAACTATATTTATTATGTTAATTGTACCATGTATTTCTAATAGCATTCTAGATAGTAATGGCCTACCCAGAACCAAATAAAAATTCCCCCTCCCCGTGGGGAGGGGGAACCATAAGGGGGTGAGGTCAGACCCCTGCTAGAATGTGTAGTAATAAGCAGTTCGGCGGCCCATCCAGTAGCCAATGCCAAAGAGGACCAGGGCGCCGAGTCCCATCAGCGTGTATAAAGCCCATGTTGGAAAGGAGAACGAACTCTTGACGTAGAATTCACCGGCCCCGGTCCACTCCCCTTCGGTGTCAGTGGCATCGATGGCCATGACCCGCCAGTAATAAACGTCCTCCCGACCGGCCAGCGCAATAGACTCTGCCTCCGTCGTCGCATATTCTGATTTGTCCAGTCCCGTCTTCTCCAGCACGATGGTATCTTCGTCGAAATCTTTATCGGTCGCCACCTGAAGCGCATAAGTTACTGGTTCAGCATCAGCAGCGACGTCTTCCCAGTCAAATGTTACCGGTGTTTTCGCCTTATCGCCCATCTTGGGGAGAAGAGGCATTGGTATCGGCGGCGGCACCACTTCCAACGTGAAGGTCACCTCATTGGTATTGACGCCATCGCTTACGGTTATGGTATGTTCTCCAGCCTTGCCTGCTGGCACTTTCAACATAGCCACAAATATACCGCTGGCATCAGCGGTAACCGTGTCCAGAACCGCATCGTCAAACTTGATGGTCACCGTGCCACTGGCTTCAAACCCGGCGCCGGTGATGATGAGGTCGGAGCCAGCTTTGCCGCTGGTCGCGCTGATGTTTATCGCCGTCGTCGATGGTGCCGGGGCTGGAGCTGGAGCCGGGGATGGGGATGGTTGTGTTGACTCCGAAACGGTTAACGTGAACTTCGCCGTGTCCATATTACCCTCCTCATCCTCCACCTCCAGCATCCTGTGGCCGTTCTTGGTCACCCTGACCT
>CAZQWO010000013.1:17972-21838 GCA_964597015.1 uncultured Dehalococcoidaceae bacterium | reverse complement strand
GTTCTACGGACACCTCAAGACGGCGCCCATGATAGAGCAGTGTCCGGTCAATCTGGAGTGCCGGGTGGTGCAGTCGCTGGACTTTGGCAGCCACGACTTCGTCATCGGCCAGGTGGAGGGGGCCTATGCGTCCGAGGACTGTCTCACCAGAGGTTATCCTGATGTGGTGAAAATCAGGCCAATGATATTTGACATAGACTTCAGAAGGTACTTTGCCTTTGGCGACCAGATTGCGGAATCGCACAAGGTCGGACTGGAACTGAAAAAGAAAGCTTAGCGTCAGCGCCGGGCGGCGCCAACAAGCTCGCTGATGTCTTTGACTCCCTCTCTGGCCATGAACTGTTCTATACCCTCCAGGATATCAAGCGGGGCGCGGGGATTTACAAAACTGGCCGAGCCAACCTGCACGGCGCTGGCACCGGCCATAATGAACTCGATAGCGTCAGTGCCGGAGGCGATTCCGCCGCAGCCGACTACCGGCAGCTCCACCGCGCCAGCCACCTCATAGACCATGGCCAGCGCGATTGGCTTTATCGCCGGGCCGGAGAGCCCGCCGGTGCGGTTACCGAGCCATGCCTGGCGAGTAAAGGGGTCAACGGCCATGCCCCGTACCGTGTTTATCAGGCTGATGGCATCGGCGCCAGCCTCGGCCACCGCCATAGCCACTTTTGTGATATCGCCGGTGTTCGGGGTCAATTTGACCAGCACAGGGAGGGATGTATTTGCCCGTACCGAGGCAGTTACCTTGGCGGCTGATTCAGGATGAACGCCGAACTCGGCGCCGCCGGCGCTGATATTCGGGCAGCTTATATTGACCTCCAGGCCGCTGATGCCGGTAACTCCGTCCAGCTCTCTGGCCAGCTCGGCATATTCATCGACCGTTTCCCCGGCGATATTAACGATTACCGGAACGCGCCATTCTGCCCAGATTGGCGTTTTTTCTCTGATGAGGGCTTTCACCCCGATGTTCTGCAGGCCGATGGAGTTGAGCATGCCAGAGGGCGTCTCCATAATGCGAGGCTGAGAGTTACCGTCCCGGGGTTTAAGGGTGGTACCCTTGCAGACGATGGCGCCGAGACGCTGTATATCAAAAAGGTGATTATACTCGGTACCGTAGCCGAAGGTGCCGGACGCGGTCATGACCGGGTTGGCCAGATGTAGACCCTGCCTGTTTTTTGGCGCCAGCTGTACTGAAAGGTTCGCCACGACCTCAATTATAGGCTATCTCGGCTAAAGGGGCAATAGACTGTCGGCTCAGGCCGCGTCGGCGTTGCGGTTATGCTCCCTGGCCCTGCGGCGCAGCCGGTTGAGCCCGAAGGAGATGAACAGCACCGTGCCGCTGACTAGAATGATGGTGGCGCCGGAGGCTAAATTGAGCGCGTAGGAAATCCACAGCCCGCTGAAGGTGAAGACCACGCCGGCTAAAATGGCCAGCAGCATCATCTTTTTCAGGCTGTGGGTAAACTGACGGGCCAGCGCCGCAGGGATGGTGAGCAGGGCGATGACCAGAATAATACCGACCACTCTTATCAGGACGACCACGGTCAGGGCTATCATGCCGAGCAGCAGGAGGTAAAGACCTTCTGTCGGTACTCCCGATACGGTGCTGAACTCCTCATCAAAGGAAAGGTATAAAAACTCCTTGTAGAGCAGGACAACGAGCACAATGATAACCACATCCAGGGTGAGCATCAGCATCAAATCGAAGAAAGGCACGGTCAGGATGTTACCGAAGAGGTAGCTGAAAAGGTCGGGCGCATATCCCGGTGCCAGACCGATGAAGATAATGCCCAGAGCCATACCCATCGCCCACAGAATACCTATGGCGGTGTCCTCCGGCAGTCTGGTGCGTCTGGTTACCAGGCCGATGCCCAGCGACGAGGCGATAGCGAAGACCATTGCCCCCAGGACCGGGTTGATGCCCAGCAGGTATCCCAGGCCGATGCCGCCGAAAGAAGCGTGAGCAATGCCGCCGCTGATGAAAACGACTCTCTTGACCACCACGTAAACCCCGACAATCCCGCAGGCGACGGCGGCCAGCAGGCCAGCGGCCAGGGCATTCTGCATGAACTGGTACTGGAGTGCCTCGAGCATGGCTTAATGTTCCCTCAGTACGCGGTGAGGTACGGTGCCATGGGCGATTAGCTGGATGGGGCACTGGTATGTCTTCTCCAGCTCTTCAGCCGATACCTCTTTGGAACCGTGGTAGAACAACTGGTGGTTGAGGCAGGCAATTTCGTTTACGTAAATGGAAACAGCGCTGATGTCGTGGGAGACCAGAACAATGGCCATATTTTCCTTCAGTTTATCGAGCAATTCATAGAACTCGGCCTGCATATTCGGGTCAATGCTGGCCGTTGGCTCATCAAGCAGCAGCAGCTGGGGGTTGGTCGTCAGCGCCCGGGCAATAAAGACTCGCTGCTGCTCGCCACCGGAGAGTTTGCCGACCTGCCGGTCTCTGTAGCCAAGCATTTCCACGGTCTTCAGGGCGGCAGTGGCTGCCTTTTTATCCTCCTCGCTGTAGCGGCGGAGGAGACCGGACTTGTTATAGCGGCCCATAAGTACCACTTCAAGAACACTGATGGGAAAATCGTGGTCAAAAAGGTTGAACTGTGAGATGTAGCCGATATGTTTCCGGCCCCGCTCCGGCGGCATGCCCATTACGGTGACCCTGCCCCGACTTGGCTTTATCAGCCCCAGGATTACTTTGAGCAGCGTGGTCTTGCCGCCGCCATTGGGACCGATGATGCCGAGGAAGTCGTTTGCTTCTATGGAGAGGTCTATCGCTTCCAGTACCGGTATACTGTCGTAGTATACCCAGACATTTTCCAGTCTTACCAGCTCTTTAATCGCCATTTTCCGCTCACCGTATGGCCAGTCCGATATAATTATCGTGTAATCGCTTGGTTCACGTCAACCATTTTCATAAATTAATGCGTTTCAGGTGCTGAGGAAAACCGTGCGGAGGGCTTCAACTTTCCGGGCGTGATTTTAACCGGGGCGGTGTTCTGGCGTCAGTGGGCGAGTCATAGTCGGGCAGGTAGGGCTTGATATCGATAACCGGCGTGCCGTCGATAGCGTCCAGGCCGGAGACAGTCAGCACGTTTTTCTCCCTGCCCAGCAGCTTTACCGTGGACTTGCCAATCGGATTTGGTCTATGAGGGGAGCGGCTGGCAAAGAGCCCGACCAGCGGACGTTCCGGGTCGTGTCTGGGGCGGACCTTCATGGGCAGAGGTCTGGCGGCCAGCCTGTCCATCCAGTAGAGGACAATGATATGGGAGAATTCATCCAGGTTATCAAGCGCCTCCGTCAGACCGGGTTCAATTTCAATGCGGGAAACAACGTTATCCCAGTCATGGGGCGGTTTTGGCGGTTGCCGGACGGCGTTTCTCACCGTGCCTATTGGCTTTATGCTGAAAGCGGTTTTCTCTCTGGCTATTTCCGGTCACCTCCTGCTCGGTGGTAAATGAGAAGGGGCTGCTTTTAACGGCAGCCCCGGCGATTTACGATTATCTATGCTACGCCAGCGGCGTCAGTGTCAGCAGCTTTCTGGCTATCTGGGGGTATTTGGCGATGAAGAGCAGTTCGTCCTCAACGAGCGGTTTCTGCGCCTCCACGTTGGCATAGCGGACAAGCTCCAGAATCTCGGCGGCTTCCTCACGGCTGCTGAACTGCACTTCCATCTTGCCCATGATATGACTGAAGCCGGAGATGCCGCTATACTGCCCGGCGATGATTTCCCGCCCCGTCTCCACCATTACCGGGTCGCCCCGTCCCAGCTCCTCATATCCGTACAGTTCGTAGTTCTCAGGGTCTTTCAGCACGCCGTCGGCATGAATGCCGGAGGCGTGGGCAAAGGCATTCGC
>CAZQWO010000013.1:0-17872 GCA_964597015.1 uncultured Dehalococcoidaceae bacterium | reverse complement strand
GCACCCTTTGCCCCGGCCAGGGAGTTGGCCACCGCCATCCCCAGGTCGCCGTGGCAGTGTATCTCAAGGGGCATGCCGATGTTTTCCGCCATGGTCTTGGTGGTCTCGTAAATGGTAAACGGATTATCATAGCCCAGGGTATCGCAGTACCTGAGGCGGTCAGCACCGTGTTCCCTGGCGGCCTGACCAAACCGGATTAGAAATTGGGTATCGGTCCTCGAGGCGTCTTCCGCATTCACCCCCACCGTCTCGGCGCCCAGCGCCTTGGCCGCGTCCAGCGCCTCCGTCATATCATTGATAATGTCATCCTGCTGCTTCCTGCCCTTGAATTTACCGTTAATCATCTGGGCTGATGTGGAGAGAGAAATATTCAGGTGTTTGGTACCTGGCACCAGTCTGAAAGCGGTCTCAACATCGCTGGCGAGGGCCCGAATCCAGCCTTCCAGCCGAATCGGCTGCAGGACTCCCATCTCGGCAAGCTCCAGATTGGCCTGCAGGTACAGGGTCTCGTGCCTGGTGGTGGGGAAACCGAACTCCGACTGAAAAACGCCCATCTCATTAAGGTAGATATTCATCATCGTTTTTTCCAGCTTGGACAGGCCGAGCTTGGCGGTCTGGACACCGTCGCGGTTGGTCACGTCAATAAAATAAATCTTCGGCATCTGGCTGTTCACCTGTGAGAAGCGATAATGGCTGGTTTTACGGTAGGGGCAGGGTTGAACGTCTAAATTATAGCATATATTGCCCGGCACGGGCAATCATGTCAGTATAGGTTTCTATTTGCGACCTATGATGCGATTAACAACTGCGGTTAAGAACAGGAGGACAAACATAATTTGAGTAACAAAAATGACATAGCTCCAAGGCTCTTCAGGTCTAATAATACCAAAGCCTATTGTTATGGCATTGCCAAGGCTATACAAGAAGGCTTGTTGAAAACAGGTAATCCCTATAAAGTCGTCTTTAAGCATAAAGACAAGCAGAGAATATAAAATGATTACCTCAATATATCCGATGCCAACCAATATTAAACTTCTACTGGTATTTATTGGATTCCAATCAGGTAGAACAAAGTGTAAAAACCATACTTGAAAGATATCAAAAAGCCTATATGCAATAAAGAATTTTAACGCAAGACAATTGAGGTCAGTAGTAGGATTCGAGGCTACGATTATGAACATGGCTAATTCTGCTGCGGCA
Organism: uncultured Dehalococcoidaceae bacterium; assembly: GCA_964597015.1. Classification (GTDB taxonomy): domain Bacteria; phylum Chloroflexota; class Dehalococcoidia; order Dehalococcoidales; family RBG-16-60-22; genus E44-bin89. The sequence continues at coordinate 16,672 of CAZQWO010000013.1, read as the reverse complement.
AAAACAGAGATATACGAATCTACAATATGGTATTGGCATTTACGACTAACCTTACCCTCCGCAATACATTTTATGATATTAAGGACAGAAATCCTTGAGGCAAGCCAAAACGCAAATCTGAAGACATCAAGAATAAAACCTTCATTCCAGCATAATCTAGGGCACTTACAATACTCACACCATGATTTGGAATACAATGCGAGAATTATAATGGCTACAACAATGACACTACCTATGCCAATAATTATCCAAGCGTAAACTGTCACAAGATGTATTATAACATAGCATGAATTGCAGGAATGTTGATGCCAAAAGAAGTAATCAACCAAATGCAAATAAAACCTACTAATGGCAAGTTTGACACTCATTAGGCGGAATGATACATTAGAAAAAGGAGTGATTACGGAGCCGGACCACGTTCAATTTTATTTTCTTCGTCTTTTCCAGCCGGATTTACTCATGAATGTTGGCATGTGCAAGATAAACCTCCGTCTGCCGGAGAACCTGTCCCTCAAAGGCAAGCGGCAGGTGCTTAAGTCCGTAACCAGCCGCGTCCGGAATAAGTTCAATGTCTCCGTGGCGGAAGTGGACAATAATGACCGCTGGCAGATGGCGACCATCGGCGTCTGCTGCGTCAGCAACGATAACCGGCATGCCAACGAAATGCTGTCCAAAGTCGTTGATTTTGTCATCAGCAGTCGATTTGAGGCCGAAATTCTCGATTACGAAATCGAGATAGTGCCCATCTGGTAAGGGAGGGTCATGGTGGATACTCTGGCCTTCCTGCATCATCTTCAATCACAGCCAAGCTTCGCCGGCCAGGTCGCTCACGTTGAGCGCATTCATCCCCGCCGTGCCCGGTATGCCGAGCTTGACCGGCCGCTGGCCCCGGAGCTTATGGAACGCCTGCAGTTTCAGGAACTGTTTCCTCTGTGGACGCACCAGGCGGAGGCGGTGAATAAAATAAGGGCCGGGCAGAATGTCATGGTGGCCACCGCCAGCGCCAGCGGCAAGACCCTCTGCTACAACATCGCGGTTGCTGAGGCACTTTTAGAAGACCAGAGAAGTCGCGCCATCTATCTCTTCCCCACCAAGGCGCTGGCGCAGGACCAGCTACGTGCTTTACATAAACTGTTTACCCCCGGCCTTTTTTCGGCGGAGGAGCTGGACACCTTTGACGGCGACACGCCGAAAGGGGAGCGGGCCGAAATCAGGAAACGCGCCCGGGTAATCCTTTCCAATCCCGATATGCTTCACCTGGGCATTCTACCCAATCACCAGTACTGGTCGCGGCTGCTGCGCCACCTGAAATACGTGGTGGTGGATGAAGCGCACACCTACCGCGGGGTCTTCGGCTCACACGTGGCCGGTGTGCTGCGCCGGCTGAGGCGTCTGTGTCGACTCTACGGCTCCGAGCCGCAGTTCATCTGCTGTTCGGCGACCATTGCCAACCCCGGTGAGCACGCCGAGCAGCTGGTGGGGTTACCGTTTGAGGTTGTAGGTAACGACGGCTCGCCTCACGGCGGCAAGGACTTCGTTTTCTGGAACCCTCCCGTTATCGACGAGGCGAAAAGCGTCCGCCGCAGCGCCAACAGCGAGGCCACCCATCTGTTCACCGAGCTGGTCAACCAGGATATACGAACCCTGACCTTTGCCCGCACCCGCCGCCTCACCGAACTGATTTATATCTATTCTAAAGAGAGACTTGCCGAGATAAGCGTGGGCAGGCCGCCGCAGATAATGCCCTACCGCGCCGGCTATCTTCCTGAGGAGCGCCGTCAGATAGAGAGAGACCTTTTCCAGGGAAAGCTGGCCGGGGCGGTGGCCACCAATGCCCTTGAGCTGGGCATAGATATCGGCGACCTTGATGCGACGGTGCTGGCGGGCTATCCCGGGACTATAGCCAGCACCTGGCAGCAGGCGGGCCGGAGCGGACGGAGCCAGGAGCAGTCAATGAGCTTCCTGGTGGCGCTGAACAACCCGCTGGACCAGTATTTTATGCGGCATCCCGACTCGTTCTTCGGTAAAAATTTTGAAAATGCGCTGGTCAACCCGTCCAATCCTTATATCTTACGGGCTCACCTGCTTTGTGCTGCCTGGGAATGCCCGCTTGATGCCAATGACGAGCAGATATTCGGCCCTGCCTTCGCGCTGGAAAGGGACATGCTGGCGGAACAGGGCGTCCTGAAGGAACGGAACCAGCGGTGGTATCTGTCGCCGGCGATTGCCTACCCGGCGCAGGCGGTCGGCATCCGTTCCACGTCGGGAAAGAATTTTGATGTGGTGGATACGTCATCGGACTCATTGCTGGAGACGGTGGAGGCCAGCGTGGCCTTTTTCCAGGTACACCCTGGCGCCATCTATCTCCACCAGGGAGAGTCTTACTTAATCAAAGAGCTTGACCTGAACAATCGCACCGCCTATGCCGTGCCGACAGAGGCCAATTACTACACCCAGACCAAGGAAATCGAAGATTTAAAAATCGTGAAAGTGCTGGATAATAAAAAGGTCGGGAGGGTAAACCTCTACCTGGGGGAGGTGGAGGTCACCAATCATGTGGTGGGCTTCAAGAAGAAGGCGCAGTACACCGATGAGGTGATTGGCGAGGAGCCGCTCGACCTGCCGCCGCAGACCTTCGCTACCGTTGCTTTGTGGTTCGACCTGCCGGATGGGGTGGAATCCCGCCTTGAAGAGGCACAGCTTGACTATGCTGGCGGCCTGCACGCCGTGGAGCATGCGGCCATCGGCATCCTGCCGCTGTTCGCCATGTGCGACCGCAATGACATCGGCGGCGTGTCCACGCCGCTGCACCCGGACACCGGCCGGGCGCAGGTGTTCATCTATGATGCCTATCCCGGCGGCATCGGCATCGCCGAGAAGGGTTTTGACATCATTACCGAATTATGGCAAGCTACATTTAGGACGATTGTCGAGTGTCCCTGCCAGGACGGCTGCCCGAGCTGCATCCAGTCGCCCAAGTGCGGCAACAACAACCAGCCTCTGGACAAGCAAGCAGCCCGGGCGTTGCTGGAGGAACTGCTTACTTAAAAATTATGACTCTTCTTAACTGGAGAGGGAAATTAAGGGAGTAAGGTAGATAGCTGACCTCATTCAGACCCTAAAGCGCAGCCGGGAGGCCTGGTTTGCCCGAGCCGTGCGCCTTTTCGACCGCACCACCGTTGACGCTGAGGTGTGGGACGAGCTTGAGGAGGTGCTCATCGGTGCTGACGTGGGTGTAAATACAGCGGAAAAGCTGATTGGGGTGGTGAGGGAAAAGGCGGATAAGGAGAAGCTGAACGGCGCACAGGTGTGGGGCGCTTTGAAAACAGAGATGATAAGCATGTTGAAAATCGCGGCACAGGGGGAACTGACAGCTCCATTACTGCCCCGGATTGCTCTCTTTGTCGGCGTCAACGGCGGCGGCAAGACGACGTCCATCGCCAAGTATGCCCATCGGTTACAAAAAAATGGTAAAAGCGTGCTGCTGGTGGCGGCGGATACCTTCCGGGCGGCGGCCATTGAACAGTTGAAAAAGTGGGGCGAACGGGCCGGGGTGGAGGTCATTGCCCACCAGCCCGGGGCCGACCCGGGGGCGGTGGTCTATGACGCATTGCAGGCCGCGCACAGTCGACAGGTAGAAGAAGTTGTCATTGATACCGCCGGTCGACTCCACACCAAGTACAACCTGATGGAGGAGCTTAAGAAGATAAAGCGGGTTATCGCCAAGATGGATGATGCGGCACCGCATGAGGTAGTCCTGGTCATCGACGCCACCACCGGCCAGAACGGTCTGACCCAGGCCAGATATTTCACCGATGCCGTGGGAGTTACCGGCATATTTCTGGCCAAGCTGGACGGCACCGCCCGGGGCGGTATCGTGTTCGCCATCTGTGACGAGCTGCAGATACCGATTAAATATATTGGTACCGGCGAGAAACTGGAGGACATGGCCGATTTTAACGCGGAAGACTTTGTGGAAGCGCTGTGTGCCTGATTCAGGAGTGAATTGATGATAACGATAAGTATTGACCCGGTGGCTTTTACCATCGGCTCGCTTGAAATCAGATGGTACGGGGTTCTTATCGCCCTGACCATTCTCACCGTTGTCCTGTGGACCGCCTGGCAGGTGAAGAAAGGTGCCCGGATTTCCTATGATACCGTGTTTACGGCGGCGCTGGTGGGCATCCCGTCGGGCCTGGTGCTGTCACGCCTGCTCCACGTGATTGACGGCTGGGAATACTACAGCCGGCACTGGGGGGAGATAATCGGTGGCGGCGGACTGACCGCCTACGGTGCTATTCTAGGCGCCACCATCGGTGTCTGGGTCTACAGTCGATTCAGCAAAATGAATTTCGCTTACTTCGCCGATGTGGTGGCACCGGGCATCATTCTGGCCCAAGCGGTCGGTCGCGTCGGCTGTACCATAAATGGCTGCTGCCATGGACTGGAAACAGTACTGCCGTGGGCTGTTGTTTACACGAATCCCGATAGCTTCTGCCCGGTCGGTGTATCCGTACACCCGACGCAGGTATACGAGATATTCTGGAACCTGCTTGTTTTCGGCATCCTGCTCAGGCTGAAGGGACATCTCAGACCTGATGGCTCCCTCTATATGGTCTACATCAGCCTGTATTCGGCGTATCGACTGGGCACGGACTTCCTGCGCGAAGGAACGCCCTTCCTCTTTGGCTTTCACCAGGCACAGATTATCGCCGTCATCGTTCTGTCGGTTGCCATTCCGCTGCTGGTGATGAGAACGCGCTGGGTGAGGGCAGAGAAATAATGCCTTCGCCGGGACGTTTTCCTCACATTTTCTACGGCTGGTGGATTGTTGTCGCCTGTTTCATCATCGCCATGTATATGAGTGGCTCGGTCTTCTACGGGTTCACCACTATTTTTGAGCCGATAGCCGAAGAGTTTGGCTGGAGTTACACGTTAGTTTCAATAGCCGCTTCCATACGCGGGCTGGAAACTGGCCTGCTGGCGCCAGTGGCCGGTATAATACTCGACCGCTGGGGACCGCGTAGGCTCATCTTCGTTGGCGTAATCTGTATCGGCCTCGGACTGCTGCTGCTCAGTCAGGTGCACTCCATTGGCATGTTTTACTTTGCTTTTATCCTGATGTCGCTGGGGATTGGCAGCTGCGGTATCTCGGTTACGGTAACCGTGGTAGCCAACTGGTTTCGCCGTCGGGTGGGGCTGGCTACCGGCATCACGATATGCGGTTACGGTGCCGCCGGCCTGATGGTGCCTCTGATGGTCCGGCTGGTTGACACCTATGACTGGCGGACGGCGATAGCTATTATGGGTGCCGGCATGTTCGTTATCGGGTTACCGCTCTCAATGCTCCTGCGGCATAAGCCCGAGCAGTACGGTTTTCTGCCCGACGGAGAGGAAGGTGGCAGGGCGGACCTAGCTGGAATTTCAGCGAAGCCGCCAGCCAGGGAAGTAAGCATCAGCGTCAGGCAGGCAATGAGAACTCGTGCTTTCTGGTTTATCGTGCTGGCGGTGACGCCTCAATTCATGGCGGTGCCGGCGGTGGTAACACACGTGATGCCGTACCTGAGCAGCGTAGGCATCACCCGGGCGATGTCAGGACTGGTGGCCACGGCCATCCCGCTGTTGAGCGTCGGTGGACGCTTCGGTTTCGGCTGGTTTGCCGACAGATATGTCGCCAAGCGGCTGGCGACGTTCGCTCTCATCATGCTGACGCTTGGGCTGGCCTGTTTTGAATTTGTCTCTCTGGAGCGGACATGGTTGCTGGTGCCGTTTCTGGTTTTCCTGGGCGTTGGCTACGGAGGCAACAATACTATGGTTGGCGTGCTGCTGCGAGGGCACTTTGGACGGGGCAATTTTGGCACTATTATGGGTTTTGCCTGGGGTCTTCTGATGGTAGCGACCATGATAGGGCCGCCGATTGCCGGCTGGGTGTTTGACCATTGGGGGAGCTATCAGGGTACCTGGCTGGTTATGGCGGGTGGCACTATTATCGGTGCCATCATTATGACCATGATGCCCCGGGCCAAGGAGTAGAAGATTCTCGGAATCACCTCAGGCCAGCGTATGTTAGAGCCTGTCCTTGAAGCCTTTGCGGAGGAAGACGTGGCGCCAGCTGCCTCCTGTGCTGTGCATCTGCTTTATTCTCGGGATATATTTAATTGCGGGCAGCAGCAGTATGGCGACGGAAAAGACGATGAATTCAACGGAGTGGTATTTCAGCCAGGCAACGAAGGGGAAACAGAGGAAGGCTAGGCTGTAGCTCAGAGTGGGGTAGCGCGTCAGCAGCAGGCCCAGCCCGAAAACGGCGGCGTAGACAGGGATGCCCCAGGGCATGAGGTAGATTAAAATGCCGATGCAGGTGGCGCCACCTCTACCGCCCCGGAATTTCAAAAAGACAGTGTAGGCGTGGCCAATGACGACGACGGCTGCGGCCAGTAGCTGGACATAGAGCGGGACGCCCAGCCAGCGCGCCAGCGCCACCGCCGCCACCCCCTTGCCAATGTCCACGGCCAGAACGGTAAACCCCTCAGCAAATCCGATCTGGTAGAACACGTTCATCGCCCCCATGCTCCGGCTCCCTATCTGGCGGATATCAACGCCTTTCCGAAGTCGGCCCATGATGTAGGCGGAGGGAATGGAACCGATAACATAGGCACAGACAATGGCAATGATGATGAGCGCTATATGGTTCATTATCTATCCGCTCGCTTTTCTAAGATGGGACGCTCGGCGCGAAATCCAGAATATTAAGCCTGAGCGTTTCCTTTCCCTGCCAGCGGTCTATTTCCAGATTATATACGATGTCCAGGGTCGGGGCGACATCGGCCAGGTAGCTGCCCAGCCGGAAGGCAACGCCATCCCATCTGGAATCACCCTGTTTGAGCTTAAACCTCAGGTGCTCGCCGCCGTTGCCCATGGTGCGGCAGTCCGTAACCTCAACAGACCGGCTGAGATAGGTGGGTGTGGGATTGCCGCGACCGAAAGGCGCCAGCTGCTGCGTCATCTGGAAGGTATCTCCACCCAGGCCGGACAGCGCGACTTCGGCATCAATATCAAGGCCGGGGTGCAGGTCGACGCCGGTGAGCTGCGCGGTGGCCAGATTGAGGAGTCTTTCCTCGAGCCGGGGCAGGTTTCGGGTAGGCAGAGTAAAGCCGGCCGCCTGAGAATGCCCGCCGAACTGCGAAAGAAGATTTTGGCTCTCCTTAAGGGCGGCAATGATATTGAACTCCGGAATGCTGCGGCAGCTGCCGCTGCTCAGCTTTTCCCCGGTCTTGACGACCACCGTCGGACGGTAGAACTCCTCAGCCAGTCGACTGGCCACCAGTCCGGCGATGCCGATAAAGTAGTCCCGGTCGCTGGCCATGATGAGGGATGATATGCCGCGCGAGAGTACCTGCTCCCTGGCCTGTGCCAGCGTACTGGCGGTCAGTTTCTGTCGCTCGGTATTTTTCTGGTCCAGCAATCTTGCCAGGCGGCGGGCTTCGGTGGGCGAATCGGTCGTGAGCAACTGGTAGCTGGTCATGGCGTGGTCCATGCGTCCGGCGGCATTCAGTCTCGGGGCAATCACCCAGGATATGCTTTCCGCGTCAAGGCTGCCACCGCTGAGACCGGCCTGGTCAATCAGGGCACTGATTCCCAGTCGCGGCCTGTTGTTCATCAGCATCAGCCCCTGTTTTACCAGATAGCGGTTTTCGCCCAGCAGCGGCGAAACATCGGCCACAGTACCGAGTGCCGCCAGGTCCGCCATTTCCACAAGCTGTTCTTCACGACCGACGCTCTGGTAGAGCGCCTGAAGCAGCTTGAAAGCCACCCCGGCGCCGGTCAGTTCGGTAAAGGGATATGTGGAACCGTCCAGCTTGGGGTTTATAATCGCCACCGCCGGGGGTAATTCGGGCAGCGGCGTGTGGTGGTCGGTAATCACGATGTCCAGCCCCATTTTCCTCGCCCGTTTGACTTCAGGCAGGCTGGTGATGCCGCAATCGACCGTAACCACGAGTCCAACGCCCTGCTGTCTCAGGTTCTCCAGTGCTGCGGTTTTCAGACCGTAGCCTTCGGTCAGGCGGTGCGGGATATAGGGGATAACGGTGCCGCCGAGCGCGGAAAAGCCCTGAACAAGGAGAGCCGTGGCCGTGATGCCATCAGCGTCGTAGTCACCGTATATGGCTATTGGCTCTCCGGAGAGCAGGGCCTGGTATATCCTGGCTACCGCCCGGTGCATGTCCGGCAGCAGCAGCGGACTGTGGCAGAGATTCTGGTCGATGGCGAGGAAAGATGCTACTTGGGCAGGCTCTTTCAGTCCGCGATTGAACAAAAGCTGGGCAATCAGTGGCGGAATGCTGGAGTTGCTCACCAGAAACTGGCGCGGAGCCGGCGGCAGCACATTCCAGCGGTAGCGACTCAAGCTTTATGCCTCGGAATATTTTCGCAATATCAATACCGAGTTATGCCCGCCGAAGCCAAACGAGTTGGACAGTGCTATATTAACTTCAGCCTTGCGGGCGACGTTGGGCACGTAGTCAAGGTCACAATCCGGGTCGGGGTGTTCGTAATTGATGGTGGGCGGTATGATGCCGTTCAGAATGGACATAATACAGATCATTGCCTCGGCAGCGCCGGCACAGCCAATGAGATGTCCCAGCATTGACTTGGTGGCACTTATCGGCACCCGGTAGGCGTAGTCACCAAAGACGGTTTTAATGGCCCTGGTCTCCATGACATCGTTTAGCTGGGTGGAGGTGCCATGGGCGTTAATGTAATCAATATCCGTGGGGGACAAACCCGCCTTTTTCAGTGCGATTTGCATGGCTTTGGCGGCACCTGCGCCGCTTTCCAGCGGCTGGGTAACGTGGAAAGAATCGGCCGTGGCACCATAAGAGGCGATTTCCGCCAGTATGGTGGCGTTCCTCTTCAGAGCGTGCTCCAGCTTTTCCAGGATGAGCACACAGGCGCCTTCGCTGATGACAAACCCGTCGCGCTCGGCGTCAAAGGGACGGGAGGCTTTCTGGGGGGCGTCATTTCGGGTCGAAACAGCCTTCAGGGCGGTGAAGGCGGTAATGCCCAGCGGATTGATGATGGACTCGGTGCCGCCGGCCAGCATGACCTGGGCATCGCCATGTCTGATGAGCTCACGCGCGGCGCCAATGGCATCCGAGCCGCTGGAGCAGGCCGATGTGGTGCAGAAATTAGGTCCCTTGATGCCGAGGGCGATGGATATCTGGGCGGCGGCGATATCGGCAATCATCATCGGTGCCAGGAACGGGCTAACACGGTCCGGACCTCTCTCCACGAGAATCTTGGCCTGTTCAAACATTGTGGTTAGTCCGCCAATACCGCTGCCAATGATGACGCCGATGTCCTCTGCGTTGGTGTGGTCGATTTCCAGTCGTGCCGACTCCACCGCCTCCCGGCTGGCGGCAACCGCCAGTTGAGCGAAGCGGTCCATGCGGCGCGCTTCCTTACGTTCAACGTAGTTGGTCGGGTCAAATCCCTTCACCTCGCCGGCGAACTTGGCCTCCATATTAGAAGGGTCAAATAAGGTAATATAGTCTATGCCTGACTTGCCGGCGATTAGCCCTTCCCAGGTGGTTTTAGTGTCCAGGCCGAGGGGGCTGAGAATACCCACTCCCGTAACCACAACCCGGTCTGTAACGTTATTCATAGGAATTACTCCTGTTATTCTGCTTGATTTAATTAGTTTTTTACCATAATTGCCTGCCATTTGCAAGCCAGCCCTTGGCTTTGACCGTTCCTGAAGGCGCCGTTATAATTAAACCGGAGGACGGCTTGGATGAGTGGTACCAGAGTTGCTTTCGACACGCTTGGCTGCAAGCTGAATCAGGCAGAAACCGAGTCGCTGGCGCGGGAGCTGGCGGCAGCCGGCTATGAGGTGGTCAGCTCCGTGGACGAGGCCGATGTCTACATTCTGAATACCTGCACGGTGACGCATATCGCCGACCGCAAGTCGCGAAACCTGCTCAGGCAGGCACACCGCCGGAACGGCCATGCCCGACTGATAGCCATTGGCTGCTATGTGGAAAGAGCGGCTCAGGAACTATTGCAAATAGAAGGTGTAGCCCTTGCTCTCGGTAATGAGCAGAAGGCGCAACTACTCAAGGAATTAAGAGAGCTTGATAGTACTGCCTCCTCACCTTCAACCGGAGGGTGGCCCTGTGATTACGGTCGAAACCGCTCTTTTATAAAAATCCAGGACGGGTGCCAGAATTTTTGCAGCTACTGCATCGTACCGCTGGTGCGCAGTCGGGTGGCAAGTGTGCCTGCGGAACAGGTCGTTGCCGAAATCCGGAATCGGGTAGCCAGCGGCGTGAAGGAAGTGGTGCTCACCGGGACCGAGATCGGCGCGTACCAGAGCGATGGCGTCGATTTGACCGGCCTTTTAAAACGCGTCCTGGCGGAAACCACGGTGACCAGGCTGAGGTTGTCATCATTACAGCCTCAGGAGATAACTGTGGAACTGCTCAAGCTCTGGCAGGACGGCCGACTGTGTCCGCACTTTCACCTTTCTCTGCAGAGCGGCAGCGATTCTGTCCTGGGGAGGATGAAGCGACTTTATAGAACTGCTGACTACCAGCGAGCGGTTGCCATGATAAAAAAAATAATGCCGGATGTTGCCATCACTACCGATGTCATCGCTGGCTTTCCCGGGGAAACGGAGAAGGAGTTCGCCGAAAGCTATGAGTTCTGCCGGCAAGCAGGCTTTGCCCGTATTCATGTCTTTCCCTATTCGCGGCGGCCGGGGACGGAAGCCGCCGTTATGCCAGACCAGATTCCAGATGGGGTGAAGAAGGAGAGGGTGCAGAAGATGCTGGCGCTGGCGGAGGAGAGCGCCCGCAGGTTTCGGGAGCGCTTTCTGGGCGGGATCATGCCGGTATTATGGGAGCAGAATTCCGGCGGCGCATGGTCGGGCTACACGGATAATTACATCAGGGTCTACGCCAGAAGCGGTGAAGATTTAGCCAATCAGTTGATACCGGTGAAGCTGGAGAGCATTTATAAAGACGGGGTGTGGGGTCGTATGTGAAGGCAGGTCGATGAAAGATATATTCGGCAATGAAATAACTGAAAGGACTGCTTCTCTCTCAGTTTTTTGTGATGAAAGGAAAATTGAAAGTTGTTATCATCAATTAAATGAAAATTGGTTGTATATATCGCTGTTGATTATACCAACTTTTAAGAAGACGGAAATACTGGAAAAGTTGGGAAAATACAGAGAAGATGAAAACTATCCGTATGAGTTAAGCTTTAGAAATATAGATGCGCCAAGCCGTAATTCTAATCTTACTAGGCTTGCTAAATTATGGATTAAAGAAGTGGTAGAGGATTTAAACAAATGCTTCTATTTTAGTATCCTTGGGATAAATAAAGACCGTTTGCTATTCGAGCTCTTTGGGGAGAAAGGTGATAGGGGAGGGAGAGAAGAGAATATTTATAACCGATTTTTCAGGGCTAATTTTAAAGGTGCGATAAATTTATTATTTCCCGAAAATGAGTACGAAAAAATAGTGATTTCAGAATTGTTTCATGATAAACAGGGCAGGTTAGAGGCACATAGTTATTTCCCCTGGCATTTAATCAGTAAGGTATCTGATGACCGCATCAGCTTTGGGTCAAATACATTTCGCTTCATTGATTCGGATAACATGTTAGAGCCTGTCTACAAAGACGAGTCTCATTTCATTCAGTTGGCAGATATTTTGGTAGGTTCATTTTCGCACTGTTTGGATTTACCTGCTCCGTATAGTGAAGGTAAGAAAGAGGTTGCAAAAATAGCTTTGCCTCTGCTTGAAAATATTGTAAACGGCGTTTACATAAAAGATCGATGGTATAGCATATCTTTCTTCCCTTCGAGAAAACTGTCTTGGGAAGAGTATCTTGACCCTACTTATAGGTCGCAATCCCGTTTTTTTACTAGTAGGCGTATTCTTTTAAAAGAGAGTTTATCTGGACAGTTGTCTTTTTTAGATAAAGTGAAAGAATAAATAGAGAACTATTTCGATTTTTTAGCCGGGTTTCTGAACTCGCAGGGAACTCCGGTCTGGCAGAGCCCGCAGCCCTGTATCCCAACGCTGTACTTATCCCGGACATAGCGGATATCATCGTGCTGGTAATCCCGGCATTTTTTCTTGTCATGGCCCTGCTCGGTGATGGCATTGGCGGGGCAGCGGGGAATGCAGTCCCGGCATTCATTATTGACATAGAATAGGCAGTTTGAGTAGGGTGTGCTGGCGGTTCGCGGACTTACGGGGAGGGGCATAGTGGCGACCACGCTGCCGCAGCGGTGGGCGATGCCGCGCTCGGTGATGAAGCCGTCGGAGAGGCTGAAGGTGCCCAGCCCGGCAGCGTAGGCAATGTGTCGCTCCGACCAGTTGGAAGACGGGCCGTTATCTTTTTCCATCTGCTTGAAATAGGGCTGCAGAAATGGTGCCACGGCGAGGTAACCCTTGCCAGTAATAACCTCGACCATGTGTTCCCGTAGCGCCTCGTTGAATTTCTCCCCGTACCATCTGGTATATGACCAGGGACGTGAGGGTATGGTCTTTTGATGTCGGTTTGATTCCCGCGTTTTGGCGGTGATGGGCAATATCCAGCTGATAACGGACAGGTGCGACGGCAAGTCCCCGGTGCTTTTCTCACAGGCTCTGGCCAGAGCTTCACGCGGTGTAAGATGTGAGGAGTCGATTATATTTTTGTACTCGGTGAAGATTGGGTCATCACCGTCGGCGAACTGCACCAGTGGCCCGTCGAAGATGAAATCGTCATTGGCACCGGGCATGCGGTTTAACGGACTGGTGCGCACAAAAGCCCTGATTTCTTCCTGAATGAATGAGGCCGTCTCCTCCGGCTTCCTAGCAGCTGGCATATGATACGGTCATCCTCTCCTGTTTATTGACTGCCTGCGGGCCGACGGTCGATTACTCGGCTTCAAGCGCGTGAGTCAGGACTTCTTTCATGTGCTCGCCGGGCATCAGGAAGTCTTCCTCGGAAAGGCCCTGTCCGATAAGCCTCAGGCGCTCGAGCAGGGCGTAAAAATTGATGGCCCAGCCGATGCCCAGTGCTTCCGGGACCAGAATCCGGCTGGTATAAGGGTTCCAGTATGTTTCCCTGATGCGCTCCAGAGTGGGTGGCCTGAAGTCATACGGGACAAAGCCGGCGATTTTCCCGTGCCAGAACCGCTCTTCCTCCGGCTTCTCCAGCTCTTTGCATACCGCCGCCAGTGTAAGGGTGATCACTGTTGCCTCAAGCAGCCGATTAAGATATTTTACATTCATTTTGACCCCTTCATGCCTGCATGCTATCTATGCCCAGCACCACGGACGTTTCAATCTGGCGCCGGGGAATGTCCCAGTATTTTTCCAGCAGCCTGTCTTTATCGGGCAGCAGGCGGAAGCCGTGTTTCTGGTAGAAAGAAATCGCCCAGGCGGCATCATTCCATGTTCCCACCAGCAAAACGGGTGCCTTCACCAGAGGCATGATTTGGCCAAGCAGTTCGCTGGCAATACCCTGCCGCTGGTGCTCCGGCAGTACATAGGCGTGGCGGATAAGGGTGACGTCTTTGATTGGCTCCATTCCCATGATACCCACAAGCTCACCATCAATTTCATAGCCGAGGAAGGCTACCCGCTCCATTTCCGCGGCCAGCTCGTCCATCGGCATATAGGGCTGCCGGTAGCGGTCAGCCGGAATAACGCCGCCGTATGCTTCGGCCGCTTTGTTAATAATAAAACATATTCTCTGGGCATCGCCTGCCCGGCACTGGCGAATCATAGTTGTTCTATTTAATCAAAATTATACCACGTGCATTGTGATAATCAATAGAGCGGCAAACTTGAAGGGCGAAGTTGCCGTTAGGGCTAGTCATATCGTCGCGCCATATGTTATAATTTACTAACTTGTAGTTTCTTTTCCTGTGCTCATGATGTCGCAGGAGCTTCCAAATAGGTTCGGCACGAACAGTATGGACTATAACTGTATCTAAAATCAGGATGGCAACAGGAGTAAGAATGGACACAACGAGGAACGTGCTGAAGGCAAGCTTAGGCGAAGAAAATTACCAGAAGCTTGTCCGGATAGATAACGCCGAGCTTGACCAGTTCATCGCTGAATATATTGAGCTTTGTAATCCTGACAAAGTGTTTGTCTGCACCGATTCCAGCCAGGATATCGACTATATAAGGCAATCGGCACTGAGAAATGGTGAGGAAAGCGAGCTTGCCATCGACGGCCATACCATTCATTTTGACAGTTATTACGACCAGGGCAGAGACCGGCAGCACACCAAGATCCTGGTTCCCAAGGGTCTTGACCTTGGCGCATCGATAAGCACGGGAGACCGGGAGCCGGAACTGAAAGAAATACATGAGATTCTCAAAGATATAATGAAAGGTAAGGAGCTTTATATACGCTTCTTCTGTCTGGGGCCGACCAACTCCGAGTTCTCCATACCCTGTATTCAGCTTACCGATTCCAGCTATGTAGCGCACAGTGAAGACCTTCTCTACCGGACGGGCTATGAAGAATTTATTCGGCAGGGCGCTTCCGCTCATTTCTTCAAGTTTGTCCATTCTCAAGGGGAACTGGATGAGAGGAATGTATCCAGGAATCTGGACAAGCGCAGGATATATATTGACCTTGAAGATGAGATTGTGTATAGCGCCAACACCCAGTACGGTGGCAATACCATCGGACTCAAGAAGCTGGCCATGCGCCTGGCCATAAACCGGGGGGCAAAAGAAGGCTGGCTGACGGAACACATGTTCATCATGGGAATCAACGGTCCAGGGAAGCGCCTAACTTACTTAACCGGTGCGTTTCCTTCGCTCTGTGGCAAAACCTCCACCGCCATGCTGGAGGGTGAGGTCATTGTGGGTGATGACATCGCTTACCTCAGAAAAAAGGGCGGCGAGGTGAGGGCGGTCAATGTCGAGAAGGGCGTTTTCGGCATCATAATGGGGGTAAATTCCAAAGATGACCCGATACAGTGGGAGGCGCTTCACAGTCCCGGTGAGATTATATTTTCCAATGTATTAGTTACCGAAGATAAGCAGGTGTCCTGGATTGGAAAGGATGGAGACGTTCCTTCCCGAGGCCAGAACCATTCCGGGGAATGGTTTACCGGGAAAACAGATGATAATAACAAAGAAATACCGCCTTCACACCCCAATGCCCGCTTTACCCTGGGGCTGGAATTGTTTGAGAACCTGGATTCGAGGCTTGATGACCCGGATGGCATAGTGATCGGTGGCCTTGTTTACGGGGGCAGAGACTCGGACACCTGTGTGCCGGTGGAAGAGTCCTTCGACTGGACGCACGGGATTATAATCAAAGGTGGTTCACTGGAATCGGAGTCTACTGCGGCCACCCTGGGCAAAGAAGGGGTGAGGGAATTCAATCCCATGTCTAACCTTGATTTTCTTTCCATACCCATAGGTAAATATATTCAGATTAATCTGGACTTTGGCGAAGGTTTGCCGAATCCGCCGCTCGTATTTTCCGTCAATTACTTTTTGAAGGATAAAGAAGGTTATTTCTTGAACGAGAAAACAGACAAAAAAGTCTGGTTTAAATGGATGGAGTTACGTGTCCATAACGACGTTGGCTGTATTGAGACGCCTACTGGCAGGATACCTGAGTACGACGACCTTAAAAGGTTGTTCAAGGAAGTCCTGGCTAAGGATTATACACTGGAAGATTATAACAAACAGTTCGTAATAAGGGTTCCGGAAAACTTAGCCAAGATTGACCGGATAGAGAATATTTACCAGACCCGGGTTCCTGATGCGCCGGGAAAGGTGTTCGACGTTCTGGAGGAACAGCGGGAGAGGTTGAACCAGGCGAGAGAGAAACACGGCGATTATATCCTGCCCGATAAACTGAGATAATAAAAGCTGTCGGGCTGACTTTTATTCCTCCATACTCTCGATGATGATTTCGGCGGCTAGCCTGGCACCTATGCTCGCAGGCAGCGTGCACTTTTCATAGCCTTTGGCATCGATAAAAGCCTGCATATTCTCTTTGCTTGCCCGGGGGTCCATAAACCGGTCGAATATCGCATCCTCCTGTATTTCCCGGCACTGCAGCGAGCCGAGAGCTTCTTCGAAGCGGGGCAGAAACTTGCGGGCGGCGTCAATGGCGGCACCTGTTTTTGGGTATTCGGTCATATCCTCACTGCCAAAATAGAGACCGAGGACAATCAGGCCCCCTGATACGGCACCGCAGATTCTGCCGGTGGCACCAAATCCCGGAAAAGGGGAAAGCGCCTTGATAATGTCCATGTTGCCCAGACCGAACTCCTCCATCACGGGAAGAGCCGCGCCCTTGGCTCAGCTGTGGCTGAGGAATTCACATTCCTCGCCTTTTCGCTGCACGCGGTCCAGGATTTCCTCTTTACGGGCGATTATTTCCCGGCGCAGCGGCGTTTTTCGGGGGATGTCTTCTTTGCCAAGCTTGTTGAACCAGGCCTTGATAGCCCCGGCATTCCAGGTCTTTTCCGCCAGTTCCTCCACCCTCTTCTTCAATGCCTCATAATCGGCCATTGTTATAATCACCTCCTCTAACTGTTAAGATTACCAGAGGGTGGAGCCGCCCTCTATGAGCAATGTCTGTCCGGTCATGAAGTTGGACGCCTCCGAGGCGAGGAAAACAGCCGCGGCCATGT
>CAZQWO010000012.1:0-22103 GCA_964597015.1 uncultured Dehalococcoidaceae bacterium | reverse complement strand
GCATGCCGTAATCGCCGAAAGTGGTGGTGTTGCTTGACTGGGCACTGCCCCGGCGGTGTCCCTTGTGGGTTTTGCGATATTTAACCCGTTTCGGCTGTAGCATCTTTCTCCTCGTCTTCGGTTACATCGGCGGGTTCTGCCTCAGCGACGGTATCGCTGGTTGCTTTCTTCTTGCGACTTTGCTTGGTGGTTGCCTTCGCCGGTTTTTCCTCGGCCTTCTCTTCGACAACCGCCTCGGTTGCTTCTTTCGGCTTAGCAGCTCTGACTCTTCGTTTGGCAGTCGGCTTCTCTTCTGCGACTGGCTCGGCTGCCTCCGAGGTCGGGGCCTCCGCCGGCTTCTCTTCTTTCACCGCGGCTGTTTTACGCCTCCGGGATGGTCTGGCCGGCGCTTCCTCAGGTTTTGCTTCGGCTACCGCTCCAGCTTTCGCTTCGACCGGAGCTTCCTTAGTCACCAATGGTGCCTCGTCAGCGGCTTCGGCGCTCACCGCCGTTTCCGCAGGCGCACCTTCAATGGCCAGTTCCTTTGGCTCGGGAAGGATCTCACCTTTGAATATCCATACCTTAACGCCAATCCTGCCCAGAGTGGTGCATGCTTCGGTAAAACCGTAATCGATATCCGCCCGCAATGTATGCAGGGGAACCCGACCATCGTGCATTGTCTGGCGGCGTGCTATTTCCGCATCGCCCAGCCGACCGGCGCAGTTGACTCTTATTCCTTTGGCGCCGGCCTGCATGGTGCGGAAGATTGCCTGCTTCATTGCCCTGCGGTAGGCGATACGGCGCTGAATCTGCTCGGCAATCGTTTTGGCAACGAGCATGGCATCCAGCTCCGGCTGGCGGATTTCCTGGATATTAAGGCGGACTTTCTTGCCGACGAGGTCTTCCAGATAGGCGCTCAGCTCATCAACGCGCTGTCCACCTCGCCCGATGACTATGCCAGGGCGGGCGGTGTGGATGGTGACCGTCACATCTTTTGCCTGGCGGTCAATTTCCACCAGCGAGATGGAAGCGTCGGCATACTTGGACTGTATTGCCTGTCGCAGCTTCAGGTCTTCAAGCAGTGACTCAGCGTAGTGCTTGTCGGCATACCATTTGGCCTGCCAGTCCTGTACCACGCCAAGTCTAAAGCCTATCGGATGAACCTTGCGTCCCAATTATGCCTCCTCATCGGCTACAATAACCGTTATGTGACTGGAATCTTTATGTATGGGGCCAGTTCGACCGCGTGCCCGTGGGTAGAACCGCCGCATCCTTGGTGCTTCATTGGCGTAGATGCTGATGATTTTCAGGTCTGACGGTGTCATCTGGTAGTTATTCTCCGCATTGGCGGCGGCGGACTTTACCGTCTTGGCCACCACCCTAGCATTGGGCGATGGCGCAAACCTGAGCAGTGTCAGTGCTTCATCCACTGTCTTGCCCCGCACCATATCAATCAACGGGCGTACCTTGCGTGTCGATATCCCCGTGTCCCTGGTATAAGCTCGTACCTGCATATTCTGTCTTACCTCAAACCGCCGGTTGTGTTCTTACCTGGCTCGTCCTTTCCGACCTGGCTACGTGCCCGCGGAAGGTCCGGGTCAGGGCAAACTCGCCAAGCTTGTGTCCGACCATATTCTCGGTGACGAAGATGGGCACGTGCCTGCGGCCATCGTGGACACCGATGGTCAGCCCTACCATCTGTGGCAGTATGGTGGAAGAGCGCGACCAGGTCTTGATGACCGCTTTCTGGCCTGATTTGATGACGGCATCCACCTTCTTCATCAGCTTGGCCTCAATATATGGGCCTTTCTTTATCGACCGTGACATTGCTTACCTCTACTTGCCTTTTCTCCGTTTGACTATCAATCTATCGGACGCTTTAGGTTTGCGGGTGCGGTAGCCAAGCGCCGGTTTGCCCCAGGGTGTCTTCGGACCGGGCATCCCTATCGGGCTTCTGCCTTCGCCACCGCCATGAGGGTGGTCTCGCGGCGACATTGCCGAGCCTCTCACCGTGGGCCGCCAGCCCATCAGCCGCTTGCGTCCCGCTTTACCGAGTTCGATGCTCTGGTGGTCAACATTGCCCACCTGTCCGACGGTCGCCATGCACTCGCCGCGGACACGGCGCATTTCTCCGGAAGGCATACGTATCAGGGCGTAATCGCCTTCCTTGACCATTAGCTGCGCCGCCGCGCCGGCACTTCGCACCATCTGCCCGCCTTTTCCCTTCTCCATCTCAATATTATGGATAAGGGTGCCGGTCGGGATGGCATTTAACGGCAGCGTGTTGCCCGGCCTGACTTCGGCATCTGGAGCCGACATGACTGTATCACCGATGTTCAGACCAACCGGGGCTAGGATATAGCGTTTATCTCCATCTGCATAATAGATAAGCGCAATTCGGGCGGAGCGGTTCGGGTCATACTCAATCGCCGACACTCTGCCCGGCACGCCAGTCTTATCCCGTTTGAAGTCGATTATGCGCAGTTTCCGCTTGGCGCCACCACCCCGGTGGCGCACGGTTATCCTGCCCTGGTTATTGCGTCCAGCCTGCTTCTTCAGCGGCACGGTAAGCGATTTTTCCGGCTTACTCTTGGTAATCTCTTCAAATGTGGCGCCGCTCATTCCCCGCCGGCCGGGCGAGGTGGGGCGAAATACTTTAATAGCCACTCGATATCCCTCTCTTCGTTCTAAACACCTTCAAAGAATTCTATTTTATCGCCGGCCCTCAAGGTGACGACTGCTTTCTTCCAGGGAGGAGTGTTATATATACGCCTGCCCACTCTCTTTGTCTTGCCGGCGACCTTGATAACATTCACAGCGGTTACCTTCACCCGAAACGCTTTTTCCACGGCCTGCTTTATCCGGGGCTTGGTCGCTTCTTCAGCCACTTCGAAAGCGTATTTATTCTGCACCTGCAGTATGCTATTTTTCTCCGTTATCAGCGGACGCTGTAAAATATCAAACAGATGCATCCTTAACCTCCGCCACCGTTTTTTCTCCCCAGAGCTCTTCCACACGGCGTACCGAGGACACCGTCATCAATAGCACCTTGTGGGAGAGGACGTCAAGCACATTGAGCAGGTTTGCCGGCATTGTCTTGATTCCTTTAATATTGCGGGTGGCTTTTATCAGGTGTTCTTCCGGGCTTGCCGTGACCACCAGCGCTGAGGAATCAGCGCCGAGGGCACCCAGAACCTGTGCCATGTATTTTGTCTTTGGCTCCAGCTTCAGTTCCTGTACCACCTTTAGCTCATTATCCTTCACCTTTGACGAGAGCACGCACTTGAGAGCCAGACGGCGCATCTTCTTCGGCGTGTCCTGGCGATAGTCCCTCGGTTTGGGCCCGAAGATTATGCCTCCGCCACGCCGCGTCGGCGACCGGCGGCCGCCGGCCCGCGCCAGACCAGTTCCCTTCTGGCGGAATATTTTCCGGCTGCTGCCCTCGACCTCGCCTCTGGTCTTGGTTGAGGCAGTACCCTGACGGGCGTTTGCCAGCTGCCCGACCATGACCTGGTGTACCACGCCTTCATTAAAAGGCACGGCAAAAACCTGGTCGCTGATTTCAATTTTCTCAACCACTTCGCCGGTGAGGCTGTAGACCGGGATCTGCACTTCCTTACTTCCCCCTCCTCGACTTTTTAATCAGCAGCAGGCCATTTTTGGCGCCCGGTACGGCTCCCTCGACCAGCAGGAGATTGCGTTCCGGGTCGGCCTGAAATACCTCTATATTGCGCACCGTGGCGCGCTGGCTCCCCATATGGCCGGCCATGCGCATCCCTTTATAGACACGTCCTGGCGTGGTACCGGCGCCGATGGAACCGGGAGCACGGTGTCGGTCAGACTGGCCGTGCGTCTTGGGTCCGCCGGCAAAGTGATGTCTTTTCACCACGCCGGCAAAGCCCTTGCCCTTGGAGATGCCGGTGATATCAACCAGGTCTCCGGATTTAAAAAGGCTGGCGTCCATCTTCTGGCCCTCTTCAATGTCCTTGATTTCATCCAGCCTGAATTCACGAAGATGTTTAAAATGGCCGAGTTCCTTGAGGTGCCCGCGCTGCGATGAGTTGAGCCGTTTGGCTTCGCCAAAGCCGAGCTGGATGGCATTATAGCCATCTTTTACCGCCGTTTTAACCCGTGTAACGGTGCACGGCCCGGCCTCAATGGCGGTCACTGCGGACAGTGTGCCGTTGTCGCGGAACACCTGGGACATGCCTAATTTTTTACCGATAATTCCCTGTGCCATTTCTTGCTTACTCTTCTATAACTTGATATCTATTTCCACTCCCGCGGGGAGGTTCAGTTTGGTAAGAGCATCGATTGTCTTCGAGGTGGTCTCCACAATGTCAATGATGCGCTTGTGCGTCCGTATCTCAAACTGCTCCTGTGAGTCTTTATCAATAAACGTGGAGCGTATCACGCTGTATTTCTTGATGTGGGTGGGCAGCGGTACCGGTCCGACCACCACCGCGCCAGTGCGCTCCACGGCATCGACAATCTGAGCCGCTGACTGGTCGACTATCCGGTGGTCAAATCCTTTCAGTTTGATGCGAATTTTCTGTTTAGGCATGTTTTCTCCCCACTGCCTGTTCCGTTATTTCTTCGGTCAAATCGGCTGGAAGTTCTTGGTATTTGCAATATTCAAGCGAGTGCGTGGCCCTGCCCTGAGTGAGTGACCTCAACCTGGTGGCGTAGCCGAAGGTCTCGGCCAGGGGAATCAGGCATTGGATGACATACACATCACCCTGGGCGTCAATATGCTCGATGTGGCCTCGCTTGGCGTTAAGGTCACCGATGATATCGCCCAGGAACTGCTCCGGTGCGACCACTTCCAGCTTCATAATCGGCTCAAGGAGAACGGGCTTGGCTTTTTTAACGCCGTTTCTAAGTGCCAGAGAGCCGGCCATTTTGAAGGCAAGCTCGGAGGAGTCAACATCATGGTAACTGCCGTCATAGATGGTGGCTTTGATATCGATTACGGGATAACCGGCCAGAACTCCGGTCTCCATGGCCTCCTTTACACCTGTCTCAACGGCAGGGATATACTGCCTGGGAATCACGCCACCCTTGAGGGCGTTAACGAACTGGAAGCCGCCGCCCCGAGCCATTGGCTCGATTTCCAGCTGGACATGCCCGTACTGTCCGTGCCCGCCGGTCTGCCGTACAAATCTGCCCTCAACCTGGACCGGTGCAGTAATTGTCTCTTTGTAGGCGACCCGTGGTTTGCCCACCTTGGCACTGACGCCGAACTCGCTTATCATACGGTTGACGATGACTTCAAGATGAAGCTCGCCCATGCCGGAGATAATGGTCTGTCCGGTTTCCTCATTATAATTAACTTTGAAAGTGGGGTCTTCTTCGGTCAGCTTCTGCAGCGCGCCGGTCATTTTATCCTGGTCAGCCCTGGTCTTGGGCTCGATGGAGATGGAGACAACCGGCTCGGGGAATCGGATTGATTCCAGCAGCACCGGCTCTGAAGCATCACAGAGGGTATCACCGGTGAAAGTATTCTTCAAACCCAGCGTGGCGATGATGCTTCCGGTGTCAGCCTCGTCCACCTCCTCGCGACGGTTGGCATGCATCAGGAGCAGTCGCCCGATACGTTCCCGCTTGCCCGTCGTCGAGTTCAGGACCATACTGCCTGCTTTCATGATGCCGGAGTAAACCCTGAGGTAGACAAGTCTGCCCACAAAGGGGTCAGTAACGACTTTAAAAGCCAGGGCCGAAAACGGGGCTTCATCACTGACCGGGCGGGCGACCTCGTCCCCGGAACCGGTATCAATCGCCAGCACCGGCGGCACGTCAAGAGGGGAGGGGAGGTAGCTGATAATGGCATCAAGGAGCGCTTGCACACCTTTGTTCCGCAGGGCGCTGCCGCAGAGAATGGGCACGCCTTTGTTGGCCAGCGTAACTTTACGCAGTGCCTGTCTTATCATCGCCGGGCTGACCTCATGGCCCTCCAGGTATGCTTCCAGGATATGGTCGTCGTTCTCGGCTAATTTTTCCACCAAGGCATGACGGTATTCATCGCAGCGCTTGCGTTCGGAATCAGGGATGTTTATTTCTGCTGGCTCTGAGTCAGGGTCGCTGTCAAAATGCCAGGCCTTGTCCTCGATGAGGTCAATAACGCCTGCAAATGATTCGCCGCTGCCTAGGGGAAGCTGGATGGGCAGCGGTTTCGCTTTCAGACGTTTTTCAATCATGGAGATGGTACGCTTGAAATTGGCGCCGACGCGGTCCATTTTATTGATAAAGCAGATTCTGGGCACGCGGTAGCGGTCGGCCTGTCGCCAGACCGTCTCTGACTGTGCTTCTACCCCGGCCACCCCGTCAAAGACCACCACGCCGCCGTCCAGTACCCTGAGGCTGCGTTCCACCTCGGCGGTGAAGTCCACGTGGCCCGGCGTATCGATAATGTTGATACGGTGGTCGTCCCAGTAGCAGGTGGTCGCGGCGGCAGTTATGGTAATGCCCCGCTCGCGCTCCTGCTCCATCCAATCCATCACGGCGGTACCGGTGTCCACGTCGCCGATTTTGTAGGTGCGACCGGTATAGTACAGTATGCGCTCGGTGACGGTGGTCTTGCCGGCGTCAATATGGGCAATAATCCCTATATTTCTGATTTTTTCTAGAGGAAAACTTCTGGGCATTGCTTTTGCCTTTACTGGAATCGGGTTCTTCGTCATAATCTTCGTGTTAATGCTCATTCACCTTTTACCATCGGTAGTGGGCGAAGGCGCGGTTCGCCTCGGCCATCTTGTGCGTATCTTCGCGCTTTTTAATGGTGGCACCTTCACCGCGCAGCGCCTCAACCAGCTCATCAGCCAGTCTTTCCGTCATTGACTTGCCTTTTCTGGCTCTGGCTGATTTCAGCAGCCAGGTCATGGCCAGAAAGAGACCGCGGTCAGGGCGTACTTCAACCGGTACCTGGTAGGTGGCGCCACCAACGCGGCGCGGTTTGACCTCAAGCAGCGGCGTGGCATTTTTAACCGCCTGTTCCAGCGCTGTCACCGAGTCCTTGCTCGATTGTTCTTGCAGAATATCAAGCGCTTCGTAAACTATCCTTTCGGCGGTTCTTTTCTTCCCGCACTTCATTACCTTGTTTACCAGCTTGGACACGGTGGCATTGTGAAACTTCGGGTCCGGTGGTATCTCTCTTGTTTCTGGTCGGGCGCGCCTTGGCATGCTGGGCTCCTCTATTTACTCTATTTCCGTTTTTTCTTTCGCCATTTTCTGGCCATATTTGCTGCGACCCTGGCGGCGGTTGTCGACGCCACCGGTGTCAAGAGCGCCGCGGACAATATGATAGCGGACGCCGGGCAGGTCCTTGACGCGTCCGCCACGAATCAGTACTACCGAGTGTTCCTGGAGCTCGTGCCCTTCGCCGGGGATATAGGCAGTTACTTCCATCTGGTTGGTCAGCCTGACCCTGGCTATCTTGCGCAGCGCCGAATTGGGCTTCTTGGGCGTCATGGTCCTCACCTGGGTGCAGACGCCTCGCTTCTGCGGCGAGCCCTTGCCCTCAATCATCCTGTTTTTCAGCGCATTGAAGGTAAAGCGCAGCGCCGGCGACTTGGTCTTCTTAGTGCCCTTTCGTCGCCCTTTATTTATCAGCTGGTTTATAGTTGGCAATCTTCCTTCTCCTGCCTTACAATTTTAATGGATGAGCCTTGGCTCATCCACAAATTATAACGACAGATTGAACCCCTTGGTCCAACCCGTCAGCTGTTTCCGAGGACCAAATATCCAAGAGGAAAGTTTACCACAAGTTCAGATTGGTTGTCAACATCTACAGCAGGCTGGGTTAAGCCTGTGCCTCGCCGAGCAACCGGCGCAGTCCTTCACCCTGTTTCTGGCACCACTGGTAGATGGTGAACAGGTCCCAGCCAATACAGAAGTGGCGGACACCCATATCAATGAATTCCCGGGCCTGCTCGAAATCATGGATTTCCACGCGAGGATGAACGCCCTTTTTCAGAGCCAGTTCAATGATTTCCTTTTGCTGGCGCTGTATTTCGGGGCTGCTCATTTTTCCGGCCCGGCCCGTATTGACTGAAAAATCGCACGGGCCAAACTGAATCATGTCCAGCCCTTCGACTGATAGCGCCTCGTCCATCTCTTCCACCAGGCTTGCCTTCTCCACCATAATGGCGATGACGGCTTCACGCAATGTTTTGACCCAGGCCTCGGTGCCAATCTCGAGGACAAAGTCGGTGATGCGCCGGATAACACAACCCTGAAGGCCGTTGTCCTCAGGCGTGGCGGCCCTGACCATGCGGATGCACTGCCTGACATCATCCGCAGAACGGCAGTCGGCAAACAGTATGTTCGGGATGCCGGCCCCGAGCGACCGACTGGTGATGAACAGTCGCGGGTCCTGCTCTACTTTCATCATGGAGGACATATGGGGGAACAGGTCCACGGCGCGGGCGAAATTATCAAGCTGGGGAAGGCTCCAGGTGGCGTACTGTCCGCTGAACTCGATGTAGTCAAATAAGCCTGAGTGTCCGATTACCTCAATAATCTCGGGCGAGGTGGTGATGACGTGGGTGCCGATGGTCGGCTTGCCGGCGTTCAGCAGTTCTCTGAGTCGGTTTTTTCTCATCACAGTCTCCTTCTATTACCAAATTTTATGGGAAAGCCTTTGGTTTTATCAGGCTTTTTGCCCTGTTGTAGAGTTCGGCAGCCCGGTATGAGCTTCTGACCAGGGGCGACGAGGCCACCCCGGCGAACCCCATCTCCCGGCCGATGTCTTCATATTCGGCGAATTCCCCGGGAGGTATGAACCGGACCACCGGGTGATGGTGGGGGGAGGGCTGCAGATATTGCCCGATGGTCAGCAGGTCGCAATTAGCCTCCCTGAGGTCGCTCATCAATTCGATGACTTCCTCCCGGCTCTCGCCCAGCCCCAGCATTAGGCCGGACTTGGTAACGATGGCCGGGTCTAGCTTTGGCACCGTGTAGAGGAGTTCCAGTGACCGGGCGTAATCCGCTCCCGGTCTGACTTCAGGGTATAGGTGGGGCACCGTTTCCACGTTGTGGTTGATGACCTGCGGGCTGGAATCGACCACTGCCCTGATAGCCGCTTCCGAGCCGCGGAAGTCGGGGACGAGGACTTCAATCATAGTATCGGCCGCATTTTCCCGGAGCAGGGTTACTGTTCGGGCAAACTGAGCGGCGCCGCCATCGGGCAGGTCATCTCTGGTGACGGAAGTGATGACAACATAGCTCAGCCCCAGGTTGTTGACTGCCTCAAGCAGGTGTTCCGGCTCCTTTTCGTCAACCGGACCGGGCTGTCCCTTCTTTACGGCGCAGAAGGTGCAGCGCCGGCTACACACATCGCCCAGGATAAGGAAGGTGGCGGTGCCGGACGTAAAACACCTGCCGATGTTTGGGCAGAGGGCGCTCTGGCAGATGGTGTGCAGGCTCAGCCCGCGCAGCAGGTCATGCATGGCTGACATGACGCCGGGGTCAGCCAGCCTTTGCTTAAACCAGGGAGGCAGTCTTCCTTTCATAGTTGTTCTTGTCGACTGATTCATCCTTGAACCTCAGTTCTACCTCGAAAACCTCGGCGAAGCGGTCCAGCAAACGCTTCGTTACCTCGTCCACCGGCAGCTCATAGCCGAGAAGTCGAGCCATAGAAGTCGCCGTTTTGCTGGTGAACCCGCAGGGATTTATCAGAGAAAAGTGGTTCATCTCTGTGTTAACATTCAGGGCAAAGCCGTGCATGGTAATCCATTTGCGGACGCTGAGCCCGAGGGCGGCAATCTCTTCATCGTTTACCCAGACGCCGGCGTGGTTGTGGTCGCGTCCCGATTTTATACCATAGTCGGCCAGCGTCCTGATGAGCACCTCTTCCAGATTGTGGACATACCGGTGGATGTCGCGTTCTCGCTCTCGCAGGTCTAGTATAGGATAGCCGACAATCTGGCCGGGGCCGTGATAGGTAACATCGCCGCCGCGGTCGGTGAAGATTAAGGACACGCCCGCGCTGGCCAGTTCTGCCGGTGACACCAGGACATTTTCCAGCTTGCCCGACTTGCCCACGGTGATGGTGGGCGGGTGTTCCAGCAGCAGCAGTGTATCGGCTATCCGGCTTTCCAGTCTCTGCGGAAGCAGTTCTTTCTGCAGTTCGTAAGCCTCGCGGTAATCAATTTGTCCAAGCTGGCGTACAACGCACCACATATTTTGTCCCAATTCGTTCCCTACCTGTTCTTCGACGGATAGTGTATCGTCTCGCCGGTGACATCGAGGGCGGCTTCATGCATGGCCTCGGAAAGGGAGGGGTGGGCATGCAGGGTGGCGACGATGTCCGGCACGGTGGCTTCCAGCTTCATGGCCAGCGTGGCCTCGGCGATGAGCTCGGTGGCCCGCGGGCCGAGTATGTGAACGCCGAGAATCTGGCCGTACTTCGGTTCGGAGATGATTTTAATCAGGCCGCGCCGTTCTCCCAGTATGGTGGCAATGCTGTTGGCGGCGAAGGGGAACCTGCCTATTTTTATCTCATGGCCCTGCGCTCTGGCCTCTGCCTCGGTAAGGCCGACGCTGGCCAGTTCCATAAGGCTGTGGGCGAATCTGGGCACCACATCGTAATCAATGGTGGCGGTGTGACCCATGGCGTTTTCGGCGGCGATAACTCCCTCTTCCATGGCCACATAGGCAAGCATGATGCCGCCGGTGGCATCGCCCGCGGCATAGACGCCTGGAACGCCGCTCTCCATATTCTCGTTAACCTGTACGGCGCCCTTGTTGAGCTTTAGACCAGCTTCCTCAAGGCCCATATTGTCGGTGTTCGGTCGGTACCCCACGGCGATGGCGACCACTTCCGCTTCCAGTTTCCCTTCCGTTTTGCCATCCGATATGACGGCGGTTTTTCCGCCGGCGCTGTCCTCAATCTGGGATACCCTGGTGCCTTCGTATAACTGGACGCCGTCATCTTTCAGCGCTTTGGCCAGTATTGACGTAAGCTCGGCATCCTCCAGGGGCAGGATATGGGGCAGCATCTCCACCACACTTACTTTACAGCCAAGTTTCGAGAGTATGGTGGCCATCTCTATGCCGATGACACCACCACCAATAATTATCATGCTTCTGGGGATACTTTCCAGATTGAGGATTTTTTCGGCGCTGATGATGCCGGAAGGGCTGTCCGCGCCCGGAATGGGCAGGGATATCGGCTTGCCTCCGGTGGCCAGTATTGTCTTCTGGTATTGAATGACCTGTTTCTGTCCTTCCCCGCTCTCGATTTCCACCTGGCGGGAGGGTAATAATCTGGCCTGCCCTTTGATAATCTCTACCTTGTTTCCTTTCAGCAGGCTCTCCACGCCGGAGACGTGGGTTTTAATCACCATGTTCTTGCGCGCCTGCATTTTGACCAGGTCAGCGCTGACATTTTTGGCGGTGATGCCAAACTGGTCGGACTTCTGCATGGTCTCGTAGAGCTCGGCGCTGTACAGCAGCGTTTTCGACGGTACACACCCGCGGTTGAGGCAGGTGCCGCCCAGTGCATCCATCTCAATAACGGTGGCCCTGCCGCCCAGTTGCGCCGCCCTGAGCGCCGCTACATAGCCCGCCGGTCCGCCACCGATGATAACCAGTTCTCTTTCTTCCACGAGATACCCCCGGTAAGCAACTGAATATATAGCTGGTTCAGCTTTAATCGGTTCTAGGAGCCTAAATCATCAACCGCCTTCTGCACCAGCTGCAGATAGGCCAGGGACGGCCCGCCACCCATCTGCACCGCTACCCAGCCGGCTTCCATAATCTCTTCCTTGGTGGCCCCGTGGGCCAGCGCGTTCCTCACGTTGGCGGCGATGCACCAGTGACAGTGATTGGCAACGGAGAGAGCCACGGCAATGATGTATTTGCATTTCTGTTCCAGCGCCCCTGGCGCTTTGGCGGCTTGAGTCAGTGCGACAAAGCCCTGCCGCTGCTCCGGCCACTCCTTTTGCCAGCGTGCCATACTGGCCTCAAATTCCTGTACAACTTCTTTCATGTTTTCCATTTTGTTTCTTGCCCCCTTAAAGTATTATATCCGGTCAGGCCAGAAGCAATGTCGGGTTTTCCAGAGTGCTTGTTAGGCTCGACGTGAACTTTGCAGCCACGGCGCCATCGATAGCGCGATGGTCATAGGTCAGGCTGTAGGTCATGATTGGTCGGGCCACAATTTGCCCATCCCTGACCACGGCCCGGTCGGTAATCGCCCCGACGCGCAGGATTGCCGATTCCGGCTGGTTGATTATTGCGGTCTCAAAGGTCCAGCCGCTGCCGAGGGCACCCAGGTTGGTCAGGGTGAAGGTGCCGCCGCTGATATCATCGCTGCTCAGCTTGTTCTCCCTGGCCTTTTCGACAAGCACTTTTATCTCCTTGCTTATTGCCACCAGCGACTTCTGGTTGGCATGCTTCACCACCGGGACAATGAGCCCGTCTTCCAGGGCGGTGGCCACGCCAACGTTAATGTCTTCCCAGACTTTAATCTCCTTGCCGGCAATGCTGGCGTTGATTTTCGGATTGTTTTGCAGTAAGCGGGCGATGGCAAAGACGAGTATATCGGTGTAGGTAATACGTGCCCCCAGAGTGCTTTCCTGTGCCACCAGGTTGTTGCGCAGCCTGACAATCTCACTCATATCGATTTCGCCCATAGTGGTGAGCTGGGCCGATATGGAAAGGCTCTGGTGCATACGCTCGGCGATGGTTCCCCGCATCCCGGTAAGCGGTATGGTCTGTTTGGCCTTTCGTTCTCCAGCGACTTCGGCCGGGGCTGCGGCTGGTGCTGTGGGAGCTGGTGCCGGTGCCGCCCCTTTATCCGCGATTGCTTTCTCGACATCCTCGCGGACGATTCTGCCGCCCGGACCCGTGCCCGTCACCTGCGCGATATCAATGGCATGTTCCTCGGCCAGCTTCCTGGCCACCGGCGAGATGCGGACGCGTTCTCCCTCTCCGCCGGCGGGGGCGGCTTCTTTAGGCGGTGCCGCCGCCTCGGCCTTGGGCGCCTCAGCGGCCACCGGTTCGGCTGCTTTCGTCGCTTCGGCTGGTTTCCCGGCAGGTGTTTCTTTCTGCACCTTGGCCAGTTCCTCTTTGGTTTCAGCGAGCATGCCGATTACCTGTCCGACCGCGGCTGACTCACCATCGTTAAGCATAATATGCAGGAAGCCGCTAGCCGGCGATTCAACCTCGCTCCGGACCTTCTCCGTCTCGATAACCACCACTACCTGGTGTTCTTTCACCTGGTCTCCTTCTTTAAACTGCCATTCGATAATCGTAGCATCGGTCACGGCCATGCCAACTCGCGGAATTTTAATTTCTGAGGCCATATTTCTCTCCTCTCCCGTGTCTTATTCTTTGAAAAAGCCCTTCGCCACCGCCGCACGAATGGTTTTTTCGATGTTGACTACCGGTGGGCCATCATGTTGAAGTCGGATTTTAGTCTGGTCGGAAGCTTTGACGGTGACCTCTCGTTCCCCATCCAGGGCGATAACTGAAGGCTTGTGTTTTACCGGTATTTCATCACCGGGTTCAAGCAGTTTCCATTCGGCAATGCTGACTTCGCTGATAATCCCGGGCAGCACGGCTGCCCTTACCTTTAGATGGCCGTTGCCAAGTCTTAGGTACATTCCCTGAGAATCGTTGGGCCCTACGATACACAGGTTCCCTCCGATGGCAGTCATACCCAGATTGGTTGGGTCCGCTCTGGTACAGACAATCTGCTTTATTTCGGGCAGTTCCCAGATGGCCCGGGCCCCAACGAATAGCTGATTTAACACTACCGCATCTATCAGCGCCATGTCAATCACGTGCCCATTCTGAATGACGGTGAGGCGTTTGTGGGTCTTGATTAAACCTCTGCCTTTGACCAGCTTCCGGGCGGCGATGCCGGCAGCCAGGCCGGCCATGGTGGCTTCAACCATTTCCGGAAAGACGTTATTGGTGCCGGTGGAAATCGGGACCAGCGGTGTTTTACCGCTCTTTTTAGCCACATCACGGTTGGTGCCGTCTCCGCCGAGGGTAACAATACAGCCCACGCCCTGTTTGACCAGAAGCTCTGCGGCGCGGGTGGAGTCCTGACTGGTGTAGCTGATGGGCATGTCTATGATGGAGACTTCGGCCTTCACCTTCTTCCTGCCGATGCCGTCCAGCGCTCTCTGGCCGAGCCCGTAATAATCGGGCATAATCAGTATCTGGTCAACGCCGATGGCGTCAATGCCCATGATGATACGTCGCAGCTGACTGGTCTTTTCATTGTTGTCCATTATGCTGGCATAGGCGACCAGCCTTCTGATATCCTTGCCCGAAGCCGGATTGGCGATTATCCCTACCTTGCTTACCATACTAACCTTACCATGGCAATCCACTTATTTTATCAGATGGCAGTTGACGCAGCTGGGCATTGGCTTGCCAGCCAGTGCGGCGATGACGTTTTCCGCTGCCAGCAGGTCCATTTTCAGCCGTGACATTGCCGAACCTCCCGCAATGTGGGGAGCAATGATGATATTGCCCAGAGTGAACAGCGGGTCATCGGGTGCGATTGGCTCCACTTCGGTGACGTCAATGGCGGCGGCATGAATCTGCCTGCTCTTCAGTGCTTCATAAAGCGCCTTCTGGTCAACCAGTCCTCCCCGGGCAGTGTTGACCAGTATCGCCGTGGGTTTCATAGCAGCGAATTCCCTGGCGCCAATCAGGTGCCTGGTCTCTTTATTCAATGGCACATGGATGCTGATGTAGTCGGCCATGCCCAGCATTTTATGCAGGTCGGAGATATACTCGACACCGAGCTCTTTTTCAAGCGGACTGCGCACGATGTCGTAGTAGAGAACCTTCATGTCAAAGCCGCGTGCCCGCCTGGCAACTTTGGAGCCAATCCTGCCCAGCCCGACGATGCCAAGCGTCCTGCCGTAGACGTCAAAACCAAGAAACGGGTTGTCCATAACGTCCCATTTTTCCCAGCCGCCCCTTGCCGTCAGGTTGACGGCTTCTACAAGCTGTCGAGCCGAGGCCAGCAGCAGGGCAATGGCAAAATCGGCGGTACTGTCGTCAACGCCTCTCGGCGCGTTGCTCACCCGGACGCCTCTGCGGGCGCACTCTTCAGTGTCTATCAGGTCAAAGCCGATGGCACGTTGGGCGATTACCTTTAATTTGGGCGCATGGTCCAGGAACTCACCGTCCACCTTATCCTGCCAGACCATTGCGCCGTCGGCATCGGCGACGTGCTTAAAAAGCTCATCGCGACCTGGCGCTCCTTCCTTTTCCCGGGCGGTAACCTCGGCGTGTTTCTTGAGCAGGGCAACGGCCTCCGGACCAATTTTGCGGCTGATAAAAACTTTGGGCATTATTACCTCCTGCCGTCCATATTGTTTTATCTGAGTCCGTCAGTTTATCGAATCGGGAAATACGGGTTCTTACCCGTCACTGCCAGCGGGATGCCAACGACAAAGTCGGCGTCCATGAGCTTGATTCTGCGGCTGGCGGCGCCGATAGAATACATCATTCGGTTATCAATATTTAACTCGCTGGCGGTTTTAACCGCTGAGCCAAGAGCGATGCCCAGGTCAATGCTCTGCATGTGGCACATCGGGCCGCGCATCATGCCCTGGTCTCTCTTCTTTGTCTTTGCCATGCCCGGGCAGTCTATACCGCAGGCGCCGCAGTTCAGCGGCGATTCAACGCGTTTGGGCTCACCGGTTACGCCGATGAGCAGCACCGCGGTCGACTTTCGGACATCGTTGGCGTTTCGTTGGAAGAAGTCGAGCCTTTCTGGATCCTCACGGGAGACCTCCTCCATGGCTGTGGCCAGCTTTTCCAGTTCCTCCCGTTCATGAAGAATAAGCGTTTTAATTGAGTCAAGGCCCCTGCCTTTGGGGGCGGTGCGGGTGCTGACCGCCATCAGCTTCGCCGCGGCGAGAATGCCGTCTTTTTCCGCTTCATCTGAATTTATCGGTACCATAAATATCCTACTCCTCCTCTAAGTTACAGTTAATATTGAATACACCGGTTTTCGCGGGTGAACAATCGCTTGTGATTTCAAACATAATTATATCTGGAAATAGCCTTTTTAGCTAAAAATTGAATAAGCTGCCCCCAAACCTGTCCTGCCTCTGCCACCCTCTATCACTTGTCCCAGCTGTCCATATCAGTTATTGCCTGGCAGAGGACATCCACCGCACGCGCGGCGTTGCTCAAATCGGCCACTTCAGTCGGGGAATGGCTGTATCTCCTCGCGGCCACGAACATGAATGTCGACTCGGTTTCCGGGTTTACCTCATAGGCAATATTATGGTCGGACCAGATTCCGGTACTCACGTCAACGTGGAACGGAATATCCTTTTTCCTGGCAGCATCTATGAGAAGCTGGTTCAAGCGGGGGCTGGCGAAATTGACCGTGGCCGGGTAGGGGGTCGAGGGCTGGGCGAAGGCGAGCCTGCGTACCCCCAGTCCGGTGCGCATTGGCACGCTACGCTGGATATCGGGCACGGCATCCTGGGCAAAGCCGGTGTCCAGGGCGATGAACCAGTCAGGCGTTACCTTCCGCAGGAAATGCCTGACCCCAAAGCTGCCTATCTCCTCCTGCACTGAGCCAACGAGGTAAATATCGTGGCGTGGCGGCTTTTTCAGTCTTCGGGCTACCTCTACCAGGACGGCACAGCCCACGCGGTCGTCAATGGAGTGGCTGGCCAGTATCGTTTTATTATCGTCAAGCCAGCGTGGCGGATGGTCGTAAACAATGGGGTCCCCCACCGAGACGAATTCCTGTCGGTCGCCAACGTCTATCCAGAGGGCGCCTATCTCACCGCGGCCAACGGTGCTGGTGGCGCAGACAACGCCGGGGATATCCCGGTCGGCGCCCAGAATAAGCACCGGCGTACCGGGCAGGTTACCGAAATCAATCCAGCCTATCTTGTCAAACCAGACGAATTCGTCGACTTTTTGCACCACCATGCTGACCTGGTCGGTATGAGCCACCAGCGCCAGCGAGTGCTTCCCTTCGGTTCCCTTTTTCCGGGCGATGAGATTGCCTATTTTATCAATGTGGAGCTCATCTACGTGGCTCTCCAGCAACTCTTTTAATCGACTGGCTACCCGGCCTTCAAAGCCGGTGGGACCCGGAATCTGAACCAGTTCATAGACCAGATCAGTAATCATAACAGACCTCTAAAAGTATAATAACTGAAAATAGCCACTAAAGAAAAATCATAGCATTGCCCTTTCTGATGTGTCAAACCAGCGGGAATCTGGCGTTAGTCTCTGCAAGATAAGATTTCATACGGGTAATATATATGATATACTTTGCCTTGGGCCAGCGTAGCTCAGGGGTAGAGCAGCGGTTTCGTAAACCGCCGGTCGTCAGTTCAATTCTGACCGCTGGCTCCACAGTTTTGAACGTGGTGGTAATGGATGGACGGCTTGCTTTTCGGAACTGCTGGCACTCCCCGTAGTACCAGGAACCAAACTACCGTAGATGGCATTGAGCGCATTGCCGAGCTTGGGCTGGACTGCATGGAGCTTGAGTTTGTCCAGGGGGTGAGGATGGGGGAGGGCAGTGCTCGCCTGGTTGCTGGTGTTGCTAGCAGGGAAGGAGTAAGGCTGTCGGCTCATGCCCCGTACTTTATCAACCTTAACGCTCATGAGCCAGAGAAGATAAGGGCCAGCCAGGACAGAATTCTGCAGGCAGCTCGCATTGCGGCGCTTTGTGGTGCGGAAAGCGTAACTTTCCATGCTGCTTTTTATCTCGGCGACCCGCCGGGAAAAACCTATAACACGGTGAAGAAATACCTTGGGGAAATACTCAACCAGCTTGGGCAGGAAAACATTCGGGTGCGGCTCAGTCCAGAGGTTACCGGTAAAGCCAGCCAGTTCGGGACAATAGACGAGTTGTTGAACCTCAGCGCTGAGCTTGAGGGGGTTGCCCCCTGCATTGACTTCGCTCACTGGCATGCCCGCACCGGGAAGTTCAATTCCTACCCCGAGTTTACTTCAATTCTACGCCAGGTTGAAGAACGATTGGGCAGAGCGGCGCTGGATGATATGCATATCCACGTTTCCGGCGTCAAGTATGGTGGAAAAGGGGAAATAAGTCACCTGAACCTGGGAGAATCAGATTTACGCTATGTTGAGCTTCTCAGTGCGCTTAAGGATTACAGCGTTAAGGGTATAGTTATCTGTGAAAGTCCCAATCTGGAGGGGGACTCCATGCTTTTGCAGGCGACCTATAATAGTCTCTAAAACGGGACTGGTGCCAGAGCAAAAGGAGAGTTGACCAGTAATCTCATAAAATTTGCATTTTTAGCTATTTACTGATATTTTTGATATAATATAGATACAAAAGTAATAGCTGATATTTGGGGTGAAGAGTGAGACCGAGTTGGAAGCGTAGCAGTTTAATATATATAGCTATTCTGCTTGCCGCCATTGCCCTTTTCTCTTATCTTATTCCTTCGGCTAATAAACCTGAGGAAGTCCCCTTAAGTGAAGTGGTGGCTATGTCGAAGGGTAAGGGGATAGCGGAGATTAAGGTGGAAGAAGATATGCTGCTCGTTACCACGCTTGACGGCACGGAGTTAAGAGCCTTTAAAGAAAGTAACGCCAGCCTATACGAGATAGAAGGGCTTGACCTTGAAGGGGTAGTAGTTGACATAAAGGGGTCCTCAGGGATTAACTGGGGAGCACTGATGATTAACTTCCTGCCTCTTTTAATCTTTGGTGGCTTGCTGTTTTTCCTTTTCCGTCAGGCACGGGGGGCTAATAGCCAGGCGATGAGTTTTGGTCGCAGCCGGGCCAGGCTGTTCCCGGCCAATCGGCCTACGGTCACCTTTGATGATGTAGCCGGAGTTGAGGAAGCCAAGCAGGAGCTGCGAGAGGTAGTTGATTTCCTCAAGTCGCGTGAGAAGTTCCAGAGTCTCGGGGCACGTATTCCCAGAGGCGTGTTGCTCATCGGCCCGCCGGGCACGGGTAAAACGCTGATGGCTCGGGCAATAGCTGGTGAGGCTGATGTGCCTTTCTTTTCCATCAGCGGCAGTGAATTTGTTGAGATGTTTGTCGGCGTTGGTGCTTCCCGGGTGCGTGACCTCTTTGACCAGGCTAAACGCAACGCACCGTGCATTGTCTTCATTGATGAGATTGACGCGGTGGGGCGTCACCGTGGCGCCGGACTGGGTGGCAGCCATGATGAGCGGGAGCAGACACTTAATCAGATCCTGGTGGAGATGGATGGTTTTGATACCAGTACCAGCGTGATTGTTCTGGCGGCGACTAACCGGCCCGATATACTTGACCCGGCCCTGCTTCGCCCCGGTCGCTTTGACCGGCGAGTAGTGCTGGACCGGCCGGATATTAACGGCAGGATAGCCATTCTTAAAGTTCATGCCGAAGGTAAGCCGCTGGATGAGTCGGTTGAGCTGGAGGTGCTGGCTAAAGGTACGGTCGGTTTTAGCGGCGCTGACCTGGCTAACCTGGTCAATGAGGCAGCCATTCTGGCGGCTAGGCGTGACAAGAGCATGATTAGCATGCTGGAGTTTGAGGAGTCCGTGGACCGGGTAATTGCCGGACCGGAGAGAAGGAGTCGGAAGATAAGCCCTAAGGAAAAGGAGATTACGGCTTATCATGAGGCTGGACACGCTCTTGTTGCTAGGATACTGCCCAATGCCGACCCGGTATACAAAATATCCATAGTGGCGCGGGGCATGTCTCTTGGTCATACTCGCCAGTTGCCCATTGAGGATAGGTATCTCATGACACGTGCTCAGATTCAAGATAAAATAGCTACTTACCTGGGCGGGCGTACTGCTGAGGAACTAATCTTCAATGAGATTACAACTGGTGCTGCCGAGGATATTGAACAGGCAACCAAGCTGGCTAGGGCAATGGTTACCAGCCTTGGAATGAGCGACAGGCTGGGGCCGCGAACCTTTGGGGACAAGCAGGAAATGGTC
This sequence comes from uncultured Dehalococcoidaceae bacterium, assembly GCA_964597015.1. Classification (GTDB taxonomy): domain Bacteria; phylum Chloroflexota; class Dehalococcoidia; order Dehalococcoidales; family RBG-16-60-22; genus E44-bin89. The sequence continues at coordinate 2,208 of CAZQWO010000012.1, read as the reverse complement.
TTCCTCGGCCGCGAAATCTCCGAGCAAAAGGACTATAGTGACGAAACAGCCAAGCACATTGATGAGGAAGTTAACAGTATTATTCAGCAGGCCCACAAAACTGCCGAAAAGATATTGACTGAGAATAAATCAAAGTTAAAACTTCTTGCTGAGAAACTGATTGCTCAGGAAACACTGGAGGGCGAAGAGCTGGAAGCAGTTTTCAGCAAGGCTGCTCCTAAAGCTGCCAGGAAGGCTTTAACTACTCCTGCGCCGGTGCCGGTTAAACCTGTGGCTGAAGTCCAACCCGAAGCCGAGCCCAAGAAGGCTCCGGTTGTGCCCCGCCTGATGCCTAAACAAACCCCGGCTCCGTCCGATTAGGCAGGCGGTAGCCGACTTAATGGCTAAAGACTCCATCAAAATTCCCTGCCAAATAGAGCGCAGTGATTATTGCAGAGAGGTTGGCATGGTCGGAATTACTGAAAGACCTATTTCCCCGGAAAGCGTAATTGGTGAGATCAAAACTGACGGCAGTGGTTGCGTGGTTACCTATGTTGGTGTAATTCGCGGGCACTCTCGAGGTAAGCCGGTTATCTCGGTAGAATATGAAGATGTTGAAGGTAGGGCGGAGGATAGGTTGCTGGAGATAGCCGGTGAGATGAAGCAGAAGTGGCAGCTTGAGAATGTTGCCATATATCACCGGACAGGTAAGCTAGAGGTGGGGGATGTTAATCTGGTGGTAGCTGTAGCTGCGGCCCACCGCAGGGAAGGATTTGCTGCCTGCCAGTATGCTATTGACCAGTTTAAGCAGAAACTGCCGACGCAGAAAAAGGAGACCTATCGGGATGGTGGTGTTTGGGTTGAGGAGTAGTGATAATTGCCAGCCTACTTTTTTCGATTTATGACGTAATCGGCCAATGCGGTTAGTGCCTGGCGGCTGATATTTTCTGGTAGTAGCTTGAGACAGTGGCAGGCTTTAGTGCAGTACTCTGAGGCAATCCCGTAGCAATCTTGGGTAATTGATGAACTGCGCGCCATTTCTATCGCCAGTTTCAGGTTTTTCTCCTTATCCTTATTGGCAAACAACATCTTTATCGGGTTGTCCGTGGGATAGCGTTCCAGGATGAGTATTGCCGGTAAAGTAAGGGTGCCCTGCGCCAAATCTGAGCCTACCGGCTTGCCTAGTTTCTCTTCGGTGCCGGCAAAGTCCAGGATGTCATCCACAATTTGAAAGGCTATTCCCAGGTTATAACCATACTCTTCTAGCGCTTTAACTGACTTTTCTGGAGCCTCACTCAGAATGGCACCGGACTCGGTCGCCAGGGAAAATAGGGAGGCAGTTTTACTGGAAATCCTGTTGAAGTACTCCTGCCGGGTCTGCTCCAGCTTGAAAGCGCTAAGGAGTTGACTCAGCTCTCCGCTGGTGATGGTCGCCAGGGTTTGAGAAAAAAGTTTTATTACTCGTGGATTTTGAGTATCGGAAACAAATACGCCGGCTCTGGCAAACAGGTAGTCGCCTAGCAGGACGGAGGTTTCCTCACCCCACAGCTTGTTAATCGTGGGGTTGCCGCGCCGGACTGCGGACTTATCAATGGCATCATCATGAACCAGCGTTGCGGTATGCATAATCTCAACAGCGGCAGCCATCGGCAAAAGGTATTTTAAATTGTAATTATAAAACTTGCCTGACAGTAGAGTTAGTACCGGTCGGATTCTTTTGCCGCCACTCCTTACCACGTAGCCCAGCTGTTCAGCTAGCCAGGGGAAATCAACCTTGCTGATTGACTTTAGGTTTTTCTTTACCAGATCCAGGTCTGCCTGAACACATTCGTAAATTGTACTGAGCTCCATGAACCTCCCCCTTCCAGTTATCAGCTAGATCAGTACGGGCAGATACTCTGTTAGCTATAAGCCTGCCCCAGTCGCTGGGTCTCCTCCTCGGCTAGTTTTTCATCCAGTTTAGTAAACAGAGGTTTAGGCTCCAGTAACCTTTGACCCGGTGGCAGATGTTGCCACTGCCAGCCGTAATCTTCTATATCACCCTCAAAACCGAGGAACTCATGCACCTTCTGTGAGCTAAAGGGTAAGAAGGGATACAGCATTGTCTTTAGCTGAGAAATTATGGAGAGAGCCGTGTACAGTGAGTTAGCCGCAGATTGTCTGTCTTCCTTGATTACTTTCCAGGGCGATTTTTCATCAAGATAGCGATTTGTCTCCTGGGCTAAAAGC
>CAZQWO010000011.1:0-22314 GCA_964597015.1 uncultured Dehalococcoidaceae bacterium | reverse complement strand
CGCCAAAGTACTATTTTGTATCTAAAACTACCATTTGGGACACCTGATAGCAAATCCGGTATGCGCTACTTCCACCTACCTCTCTGCTAACATCAGTTCCCTCAAGCGTTACAAACCCCCTTCATCCTTCAAATAGTGGAAAGTTTTTATTCCAACGCCGTTTTATTCTATAATTGGCTGATACCAAGAAAAGAGGGAAGGAGGACTTATGAAAGTTCGCTCCACAGTACTGGAAGGCATTAAAAAGATAAACCTGATTGAGCGGGATATCGAACCGGCGCCCGACCAGATTCTGGTCAAGACTCACTCGACATCAATCTGCCTGGCCGATGTCCAGATGTACCGCAAGGGGTACTATTTCCACGCCAAGCGCCACGAGAAGCCCAAATATCCTATGTTTGTCGGGCATGAAGCCGGTGGCACCGTGGTCGCCATTGGCTCCAGAGTCCACGAGTATAAGGAAGGCGACCGTGTTATCCTGATGCACAGCCCCCGCGTCTCAATCACCCCCGGCGGTATGTCAGATTACTGGGTGGCGCATCCCATGGATGTGGTGCCCGTCCCCGAAGGAATGGACATGGACCTGGCGTCACTGGGAGAGACCACATGCCCGTTTGTTTTTGTAGTATTCCGCTCCGGTATCAAGCTCGGCGATACGGTCGCCGTCACCGGCGCCAATTTCATCGGCCAGATAGTCGCTCAGGGCCTGAAGAAAAGCGGCGCCCTCTCCGTCACCGTCTTTGATAACCGCGATTTCCGACTCGACATGGCGAAAAAGTTGGGTGCCGATAATGTGTTCAACACGACCAAGGTTAACGCCTATGACGTGGCCATGGAGCTGACCAAAGGCAAAGGGTTTGACCTGGTGGCGCAGACCGCCGCCTATATCGACCCCACCGTCGAAGAGTACATGAACCTGGCCACAAATATAGTGAAACCGATGGGCATCATGGTCTTCCAGGGCGATTTCCTGCACGCGATAACGATAGATAACTTCCAGCGCTGGCACCATGAATCGCTGAATATACGTTCCGTCGCCTTCCGCCACTACACGCCGCAGGAAGTGCAGGTCTGGACCCCCGACTGCCTGAAGGTGACGCACCACGGGCTGATACAGGTGAAACCCCTGATAACCTCTACTTTTCCCCTGGAAAAGGTGGCGGAGGCCTTTAAGCTCGTCGATGAAGACCCGGACCAGCTCAAGGTAGTGCTTGAGCCATAACCACAGGCTACTGGCGAGGAATGAATATGAGGTTCCAAGATAAAGTGGCCACCATCAGCCATCTTTGTATCATTAAAAGTCTCACTGAACGATGACAATTCTTGACAGTATATGATGATGCGCCATAGAATTCCATTAAACAAATATTGTACAGGAGGTTACAAGCATGACAGCACAGAGTCCCGCCAAGATAAAGGCCACCCAGATTCAGCAGGTTTGCATCGTCTGTAAAGATATAAAGAAGACAATGGAAGCCTACTGGAATATTCTGGGCATCGGTCCCTGGGCAGTTTTTGAACTGGGTTCCCTACAGATACCCGACCTGAAATACTATGGCAAGCCCGCCTGGGCAAGGTATATCGGTGCCGTAACGCAGGTAGGGCCAATTGAGGTGGAACTTTTTGAAACCATAGAAGGCGATTCCGTCTATCAGGACTGGATAAACGAATTTGGTGAGGGGCTGCACCATATGAAATTCCTGGTGGAGGACCTGAATATCGACCGGGTAACCCGCGAGATGGAGAAACTGGGCTTCCCTCCTATTATGAGCGGGCACTCCGGGCCGGGACTGAAAAACCAGTTCGCCTATTTTGACACGAGGCAACCGCTGAAAGCCATCTGGGAGACAAGCAATCGCACCGGCGGCAAACCAATGGGAGCCACAATGTTTCCCGAGGACCCGAAGGCAGTAAGTCCGGCCAGAGTGAAGGTTACCGGCATCAAGCAGGTAGGTGTCTGCGTCAAAGACGTGGTGCAGACCGCGGAAAATTACTGGAATATACTGGGTATCGGTCCCTGGGAAATCAGGGAATGGGGTTCTCACGTCCTCTTTGACCGCTATTACCATGGAAAGCCGGCCTGGGGCAGGGAGAGGCTCGGCCACGCCTATCTCGGTGATTTGGAGCTGGAACTGGTGCAGTACGTAGAAGGCGCTTCCTTTTACAATGACTGGACTGAGAAATGGGGCGAGGGAATACAGCACTTAAAATTCCTGTGTGACGATATTGACGGAATCTCAAACACACTGATCGAGCAGGGATTCCCCAGCCTGCAGTGCGGGCACTTCGGCGACCCCAAGGAAAAGGCCGGGGGGTTCAATTATATTGATATCCCGGAATTGCACTGTGTCTGGGAGCCGGTACAAAAACCCAAATCACTGCCTGTTGAACCCAGTCTTCGTATTCCCGCGGATTAAAGCAGAAAAGGGCTCCGATAAATCTGGAAATATCGCTATCATTAGGCGCCTCTTCTTTTCCAGACGTCTTGACAAAGGCCATTTTGCTTAATATCATTAACTGAATACCTCGATACTCAAGGTATTCAGGTAACCGGCTATCTTTTTAAAACACGATGGTAAAGAAGATAGGGTATCAGGACCTGAGGGAAGGTCAGGAGTTCCCTCCCGCGGCATTTCAGGTAGACCCGTTAACCGTGGCCGATTACCTGAAGGCAGTTGAAGAGAATAATAGCCTGTATGAAAATACGGGGCTTGTTCCTCCCATGGCAGTGGCAGCCCTGTCCCTGAAGGCATTGATTAATGCCATCTCAATGCCGCCCGGGACCGTACATGTTTCGCAGGAGTTTGAATTCATGGCTAATGTTAGAACGGGGGATGCCCTGACCGGTCATGCCATAGTGAGCCGGGTACAGGAACGGGGCAAGCTGCATTTAATAAACGTCGATACCAGCGTTCTCAACCAGGAGAGCAAGCCAGTACTGAGAGGGAAAACAGGCTTTATTTTACCCTTAACGTAGCTTCATGATACCAGTATGGGGAAGGATTATGTCAACTTCGTTTGAATTCACAGAAGGCAGCCCACTGCCAGCAGTAAGAAGGAATATCACCCAGCAGAATATCAATCTTTACGCCAAAGCGAGCGGTGATTTCAATCCCATTCATATCGATGCTGACTATGCACGCCAGACCCCTCTGGGCGGGACGGTTGCCCACGGCATGCTCATTCTCGCCTATATCTCCCAGATGATGACCAGTGCCTTCGGGCAGCACTGGCTCACCAGTGGCAAACTCAATATCCGGTTTCGCGCGCCGGCCCGTCCCGGCGATAATATCACCGTCAGCGGCACCATACGCCGGATAGAAAAAAATGACGGTTATAAAATGATTGACTGCGACGTACTGTGCAGCAATCAGCATGACGAACCGGTGATTACCGGCGATGCTAAGATAAAGGTGGCAGGATAATGAGAATCGCAGTTGATGGTATGGGCGGTGATTACGCCCCCGAAGAGATTGTGAAGGGCGCTGTTATCGGTGCCAGAGAATACGGCGTGCAGATTGCCCTGGTCGGCCCCGAGGAGCGGATGAATCAGGAACTGGCCAAGCACGACCTGTCGGGAGCCGAAATCGAGGTCGTTCACGCCGGTGAGTACCTGATAGAAGGGGAACCTCCCGCCTACGCGCTGCGACAGAAACGGGATGCCTCGATTGCCGTGGCCACCAAACTGGTGCGCGAAGGCAAGGCCGATGCCGTGGTCAGCGCCGGGCCCACCGGCGGCGTTGTCGCCGCCGCCCTGTATATACTGGGCACCGTCGAGGGGATGTCCCGCCCGGTGGCCGGGGGCCCGTTCCTCGGTTTTGCCCCCAACACCCTCATGCTGGACCTGGGCACCAACGTGGACTGCCAGCCGTACCAGCTGCTCGACTTTGCCATCGTGGGCACGGTCTATGCCCGGAAAATGCTGGGCATCGCCAACCCGACCGTGGCACTGCTCAGCGTTGGCGCGGAAGAGGGCAAGGGCAATGAAGCGGTCAAGGAAAGCTATCCTCTCTTCCAGAAATGCGGGCTGAACTTCATAGGCAACGTTGAAGGCTATGATATACCTTCCGGAAAGGCCAATGTCATCATCTGCGACGGCTTCGTCGGGAATATCGTGGTCAAATTCTGCGAATCGCTGGGCAAGACAGTTGCCCAGTGGCTGGAGGAAAAAATCGGGGGGAAATTAGCCGAAAATGAGATGAAAGCAATCACGGAAGGCCTGCTGCGGGCCACCAATGCCGCCGAAGTCAGCGGCGGCGGGCCGCTCTGGGCAGTCAATGGCATTGCCTGCGTATCTCACGGGCGCAGCCGTCACCAGGAAATAGCCAGGACCATTGAACAGGCCAAGCTCGCCGTGGAACGTGATTTAGTCGGTACATTGAAAACAGAGCTGGCCGCAGCACGTCAGAAACTGAAAGAAGCCGGCCTCGAGGCAATTGCCAATTCTGAAACGCAATGAGGTAAAGGAGACCCATATGTCAGTCGAAGAAACGCTGAAAAAAATTGTGACCAGAGTTACCCGCAAACCGGAAGCTGCTTTCTCACCGGATACTTCGTTTGAGGACCTGGATGCCGACTCTCTTGATATCGTCCAGATACTGGTGGCGCTGGAAGATACCTATGACATCGAGATACAGGACGAAGAACTGCAGCAAATCAAGAACATGAGAGACTTCATCGCCTATGTCGAGCGTAAAATAGACGAAAAGGGTAAATAAGCATAATTATGGGCACGGAAAAGGTGCTTAGCGGTAAAGTAGCGCTAATTACCGGCGGTTCCAGAGGCATCGGGCGGGCCATCACCCTGAAACTGGCCGAGGAAGGCGCCGACGTTATCATCAATTTTTTCCGCAAGAAAAACACCGCCGAGAGCACGGCTCAGGAAGCGCTGGCCAAGGGCGTCAAGGCCCATGTCATCAAGGCCAATGTCGGCGAGCCGGAGCAGATAGATAGTATGTTCGATGAGATAGAGTCGGAGTTTGGCCGCCTGGATATACTGGTGAATAACGCCGCCTCCGGCGTGGCACGGTCTGCCCTGGAACTGGACGACCGCGGCTGGGACTGGACCATGGATATCAACGCGCGCGCCTTTTTATTATGCGCCCGGAGAGCTGCCGGGTTAATGAAAAGCGGTGGCAAAATGGTGAGCATTTCCAGCCTTGGCTCGCGCCTGGTGCTGCCCGCCTACACTGCGGTTGGCGTGTCCAAAGCGGCTCTGGAGGCGCTCACTCGTTACCTGGCCGTTGAGCTGGCGCCCCGTGGCATCTGTGTCAACAGCGTCGCTCCCGGTGCCGTGGAATCGGAAGCCTTGAAACTGTACACCGCCGACCCGAACCTGCCAAAGTCCGCATGGCAGACTACACCGGCGGGCAGGATGGTGCAGCCGGAGGACATCGCCAACCTGGTTGCTTTCCTCTGCAGCGAGCAATCGAACATGGTCCGGGGGCAGACGATTGTGATAGACGGCGGCTTATCACTGACGCTGCTAAATCCCGAGACCGAGGGGAATCGATGAGCCGAACATTTAACTTGCCGAGAATTGTCATCACCGGACTGGGCGCCATCACGCCTCTGGGCTTAACCGCCGAAGAGCACTGGCAGGGACTGATAAACGGTCGCTCAGGATTTGGCCCCATCACCCGGTTTGATGCCAGCGCCTTTCCGGTCAGTGTGGCCGCCGAGGTCAGGAACTTCGACCCGGAAAAATACATGTCCCTCAAGCGTGTCGACCGTACCTCTCGCTGCATCCAGTTCGCCATAGCCGCCTCGAAGATGGCCATGGAATCAGCCCGCTTGGATATGTCACAGGAAAAGCCGGAGAAGGTCGGCGTAATTATCGCCACCAGTGGCACGATGGACAAAATAGCTGACGAGGGTGAAATCATCAGGAAACAGGGGCCGATGAAGATTGACCCCCTGAGTATCACCAAAACGGCACCGAGCATGGTCACGGCCCAGGTCGGGCTGGAAATCGGCGCCAAAGGACCAAATACGAGTCTGAATAGTGCCTGTGCCAGCGGCAGCGATGCGCTGGGCATTGCCCTCAACCACCTGCGTCTGGGCCATGCCGACGTTATCGTTGCCGGTGGCTCGGAGGCCAACGTCAACCCGATATCCATTGCCAGCACCGCCCGGGTGGGAGCGCTGTCAAAGGAACCAGACCCCGATAAAGCCAGCCGCCCCTTTGACCTCAACCGCGACGGCTTTGTTTTCGGCGAAGGGGCCGCATTGCTGATAATGGAAACTCTGGAGCATGCCCAGAAACGCGATGCTCACATTATGGCGGAGCTGGCCAGTGCTGGCTGGTCATTCGATGCCTACAATGAGACGGCACCTGATGCAGAGACACAGGCCATCGCCATGCGCATGGCGCTGCAGGACGCTGGCGTTACCACGGAAGAGATAGACCATATCAATGCTCACGGCACCAGCACCCGACTGAATGACGCCGCCGAGACCAGGGCCATTAAAATAGTCTTTGGCGAGAGAGCCTATAAAATACCCATCAGCTCCAACAAATCGATGATAGGGCACCTCGCCTGCGCTGCCGGTGCCATTGAAGCGCTAGCAGCCGTCATGACGGTCAGAGAGGGCATTATTCCGCCCACCATCCATTACGAAACGCCCGACCCGGAATGCGACCTTGACTATGTGCCCAACAAAGCGAGACGCCAGCCGGTCAATGTCTGCCTCTCCAACTCGTTCGGCATGGGCGGCCAGAACTGCAGCCTGATAATCAAACGCTTTCCGTAGAGTAACCGATGGAACCGAAAGAACTGGCAGGAAAAGTATCACTGGTTACCGGTGCCTCAAGGGGGTTGGGCCGGGCTATCGCCCTCAGGCTGGCCAGCCTGGGCTCCAGTGTTGCCATCAACTATCTGGCCAGTGAGCCGGCGGCAGCCAGCCTGTTGAAGGAAATAGAAAAGGGCGGCGGGGAAGCAATGCTGGTCAAAGCCAACGTTGCCGACGCCGGAGAAGTCAGGGCCATGGTCCGTGAAATCGTGGACCGCTGGGGGAAAATCGATATCCTGGTGAACAACGCGGGCATAGTCAGGGACGACCTGCTGCCCAGAATGGCCGATGAAGCGTGGGACGAGGTGATAAACACCAACCTGCGCGGCGCTTACCTCTGCACCAAGTTCGCTGTGCGCTCCATGATGGAGCAGTTCTGGGGCAGGGTCATAAACATCGCTTCCCTCGCCGGCATTGTGGGGAACGTGGGGCAGGCGAATTACTCTGCCGCCAAGGGAGGACTGATTGCCTTCACCAAGAGCGTTGCCCGCGAGCTCGGCTCAAGGAATATAACGGTAAATGCCATTGCCCCCGGGTTCATCACCACCGAGATGACCGACAAACTGCCCCAGGAGACCAGAGATACTATCCTATCCCGCATTCCGCTGAAACGCTTCGGCACGCCGGATGATGTCGCCGAGCTTGCTGCCTTCCTGGCCAGCGAGCGGGCGAGTTATATCACCGCACAGGTCATCTGCCTTGATGGCGGAGTAATCTGAATACAGGAAGGAGGCCCTATCATGTCTAAAGTAGGTATCGCCACCGACACTACCAGCTGTCTGCCCCCGGAACTGGTCAAAGAGTATGGCATCCGCATTGCGCCGGTGGGCCTGGTCATCGGCGGCCAGCACTATAAAGACACTGAACTGACCAACGATGAATTCTGGCAGCTTTTCTATGCCGCCAACGGCTCAACCAGCACCACCGCCGTCAGCCCGGGCGATTTTGCCAGCATTTTTGAAGAGCTGGGCCAGTCCACCGACAATATTGCCTGCATCGTTGTTTCCAAGGCGTTGAGCGCCACCTTTGAAGCCGCCACGCAGGGCAAGAAACTGGCACAGGAGAAAAACCCCAAGCTCAATATCGAGATTGTGGACAGCCGGACATCAACCGGTGCCCTTGGCTTCATTGTACTGGAGGCAGCCCGTGCTGCTAAAGCGGGCAAGAGCCTCAAGGAGGTCGTCCAGGTAGCCAGCGACATGATACCCCGGGTAAAATTCATCACCACCATGAACACGCTCAAATACCTTATTAAAAGCGGCCGTGCACCAAAGACGGCGGTGATTGGTGACGTGCTGGGTGTGAAGCCAATCATCGGCATGGTCAGCAATACCGGTCAGGTGGAAAATCTGGGCCGGGTCAGGGGCAAGCAGAAAGCTCTGGCCAAAATCGCGGAACTGGCCGGGCAGCACATAGAGCCGGGGAAAAAGGTGCACGCCATGTTCCACTATACCGACGGCATCGCCGCCGGCGAGACACTGAGGGATATCGTCACCGCGCAGGTAGACTGCGACGAGGTATACCTAACGCCCTATACTCCGGTAATGGCCTCGGCGACCGGTCCGGTGGTGGCGTTCTCCTTCTATACCGAATAGAATCAGGCAGCTTTTGCCGCTTTGCTTCCGACATGATATCGAAGCAGACACGGCCTGATATACCGTATAAATAATAAGGCACGGAACCTGTTCCGTGCCTTCTCTTTTTATAATGCCCGCCATTGACAGCCAGCTATCATTAATACAGAATAGCAGCAGCGGTGAAGGAGGTGCCAGGGAAAGTGAAAATAATATTCACCAAAAGCGCACCCGAACCGGCCGGACATTATTCCCAGGCCGTTGTCCATAACAATACCGTTTACGTTAGCGGTCAGCTGCCGATTGACCCGGTATCCGGTGAGAAAAAGACCGGCGCCATCGAAGAACAGACGGAACAGGTGCTGAAGAACCTTGCCGAGATACTGCGAGCCGCGGGCAGCGATATGAACCACGTGTTGAAAGTTACCGTTTTCATAGCCGATATGTCGCTCTGGGAGCGATTGAACGCGGTGTATGCCCGCTTTTTCGGCGAGCACCGACCGGCGCGCACCGTGGCGCCGACACCGAATCTGCACCACGGTTTCCAGGTTGAGATTGACGCCATTGCCGCCATAAAAAAGAAATGAGTCTTACTATGCGCCAGCTCATCTGCACCGAGTGCCGAAAATCATATCCACTGGATGAACCGCGATGGCGATGCGACTGCGGCGGCACTCTGGATATTGACTTTCAGCCCGCGTTTGACCTGGCCAGAATAAGCGGCAGAAAACCAAATATGTGGCGCTATCGCGAGGCCATCCCCCTGGAGAGTGACGATAACATCATTTCCCTCGATGAAGGGTTCACCCCATTATCTGAAGTCACAATTGACGGCAGAATTATCTTTGTAAAGCAGGACCAGCTGTTCCCCACCGGCTCCTACAAAGATAGAGGGGCCTCCGTCCTCATCAGCAAGGTGAAGGAACTGGGCCTGAAAGAGGTGGTCGAGGACTCCTCGGGAAACGCCGGCGCGGCCATCGCGGCCTACTGCGCCCGCGCTGGCATTAAATGCCATATTTATGTACCGGAAAATACTACCACCGGTAAGCTAACTCAGATACGACTGTACGGTGCCGAGCTGCACCAGATACCCGGCACCAGGGAGGACACGGCACAGGCCCTGCTGGCCGCCGCCAGGACATATTACGCCAGCCATGCCTGGAACCCGTTCTTCTTCCACGGCACCAAGACTTTTGCCTTTGAAGTGTGCGAGCAGCTTGGCTGGAAATCGCCTGACACCATTATCCTTCCCGTTGGCAATGGCACGCTCCTGCTGGGTACCTGCATCGGCTTCAAGGAGCTGCTGCAGGCGGGAATCACCGACCGCCTGCCCCGGATTATAGGCGTGCAGGCGGAAAACTGCGCCCCGCTTTACCGCGCTTACCGGGAAAACCTGGCGGAAGTCCCACCAGTAGAAAGTAAAGAAACTCTGGCCGAGGGCATCGCCATTGCCCGGCCGGTAAGAGGCCGGCAAATCATCGACGCCGTCCATCAGGCCGGCGGTGAATTTTTAACTGTCAGCGAGGTCGAGATAAAAAGGTCGCTGGTGGAGATGGGACGCCTGGGCTACGGCATCGAGCCCACGGCGGCGGCGACCATTGCCGGCGTAAAGAAATACCTTCCTGGTTCAGGCCAGAATGAAGTAATCGTCTCCGTCTTCACCGGCCACGGCCTGAAAGCCACCGAAAAGATGCTGAAACTGCTTTCGCCTTGACAGACCATAACCTTCAATGTATATAATGCGGCGGAATTTCGTGATTCCAGTTGCTCATATATGGAGTAACCACGATAATTCCAGAATATTTAATAAGTACAAGGAGGTATTGTTGTATGCCATACGGTTCCGGTAAATACACATATGAACTGGTTGATGGGTGGGCGAAGTATCCTGCGGACTGGTCGATACTCGATGTCGGCGGTATCACCATCGACAAGCAGGACAGGGTATATGTTTTCAACCGCGGCTCTCATCCGCTGATAGTCTTCGACCGCGAGGGAAATATGCAGTCCACGTGGGGAGAAGGGCTCTTCAAGCGGGCCCACGGCAGCTGCATCGACCCGGAAGGAAACATCTGCTGCACTGATGATGAAAATCACACCGTGCGCAAATTCACTCCGGACGGCAAGCTGCTCATGACCCTTGGCACCGAGGACAAGCCATCGGATACGGGCTACGTCAAGAAATTTGATTTTTTCTGCAGCCTGGCCACCATCACCAGAGGCGGCGGGCCGTTCAACCGACCCACCGGCGTGGCCATTGGCCCATCGGGCAATATTTACATTACCGACGGCTACGGGAACGCCCAGGTCCACAAATTCACCAGCGACGGCAAATACCTGTTCTCCTGGGGTGGTCCCGGTACCGGCCCGGGCCAGTTCCGTCTCCCCCATAACGTCTGGGTGGACCGACAGGAGCGAGTCTGGATTCCCGACCGTGAAAACAGCCGTATTCAGATATTCGATGGCAAGGGCAAACTGCTGGATATGTGGACTGACCAGTTGCGTCCCACCGACCTCTTCATCGATGATGAGGATACCGTGTACATCAGCGACCTGGCGGACAGGGTCCGCATTTACACAATCGATGGTAAGCTGCTGTCCGAATGGGCTGCGGAAGGTACAGAGCGGGAGAAAGCCCTGTTCACCGCTCCACATGCCATTGCCGTTGACTCCCAGGGCAGTATCTACGTTGGTGAGGTCGCCTACACCGGCTTCAAGATTGACAAAGGACCGCGAGCAATCCAGAAGTTCGCTCGCAAGGCCTAGCGGTTTCGTAATACTGATATAACTAAAAAATATGGGAGCACTGGAGGGCTTGATGTCATGAAAAGAGCGATGAGAATCAATTCCGAAGATAATACCGCCACCGCCCTGAGTGATATTGAGGCCGGAGAAAGCATCAGCCTGGTCTCGAAGTCGGGCCCGGTGGGGGAAATGACCACCAAGCAGGCGGTACCGTTCGGACATAAACTGGCCGTTACCGACATTAAAAAGGGCGATAAAATTCTGAAGTACGGGGAGGTTATTGGTCTGGCCACCCAACCGATAGGCAAAGGTGAGTATGTCCACATACACAACGTCGCAAGCGCGCTCCTTCCCGGCGCCAAGGAGGTAAAGTAATGGAATTCCTGGGTTATGAAAGGCCTGACGGTTCCGCCGGCATACGCAACTATGTGGCCGTCATATCAAGCGGCCGCTGCGCCAACGAAATGGCCGCCAATATTGCCGATGCGGTACCGGGTGCCGTGCCCGTCATCCATTCCCACGTCTGCGTCCGCCTGAAAGACGACAACGAGAAAGCACTGCGCGTGCTGTCCGGAATAGGCAGCAGTCCCAATGTCGCCGCTGCTATTGTGGTCGGCATCGGTTGCGAGAACCCTTCACCAGCCACCATCGGCAGCGAGATTGCCAAATCCAAGAAGCCGGTTAAGGTCCTTACTATAATGGAGAGCGACGGCTTTCAGAGTTTCATAGACGAGGGGCTGGCCACGACCCGCAGCATGGTCGCCGAAGCATCCAAGCTACAGCGCAAGCCATTTCCGCTGAGTTTTCTAACTCTGGGCGTGAAATGCGGTGGTTCCAGTGCCGTATCGGGCATCGCCGGCAACGCGGCCACCGGTATGGTGTTTGACCGGCTGGTTGCTGAAGGCGGCACCGCCATTTTCTCCGAGACCAGCGAGGTTATCGGCGCCGACCATCTCATCGCCAAAAGGGCCGTAAACGAAGAGGTGGCGCGCAAGTTTCGCGATATGGTCGCCCGTCAGGAAGCGATGATTACGGCTACCGGTGAGGACATCAGGGGCACCCAGCCCACCCGCGGCAATATTGCCGAAGGCCTGGTCACCCTTGAAGAAAAATCGCTGGGGGCGATGGCCAAAAGCGGGACCTCCCCATTGCAGGGCGTGCTGGAATATGGCGAAAAACCACCGGGCAAAGGCCTGTATTTCATGGACGGCTCGGCCATGACCAGTGAACTTATCAGCAGCGAAGCGGCCGCCGGGGCGCATATCCACATTTACAATGTCGGCGGCGGGGTCTCCTCAAGTTTCCGTTGTGCGCCAGGCTGGATGGGTGATATCCCGTTTATCCCTCAAATCTCGGTGGTCAGTCGGCGGAGCAAGCCACACGACAGCCAGGAAACGGATTTCTTTGATATCTTTGCCGACACCGTTATCGAAGGCACGGAATCGGTTAACGAAGTAGCCGACCGCTTTTTCAACGAGGTTATCGCCGTTGCCTCGGGCAAGCTGACCAAGCGCGAGATGCGGAAGGGCTACCGCGAGCCCATAGTCTTATACAGCACCGGCCCAATACTGTAGGGCCAATATGACCATGAATCTCGCTTGACACGCAAAGTCGCTTTATCGGAAGATAAAATGTGAAATAAGGCTGCACAACAAGGTTAAGGAGGTATATCATGATTGTCAAAGTGCCGCAGTTCCCCTGGTATGGTGACACTGAACTGGAGCTTGAGCTTCCCGATTCCTGGGAGGTGGTTGTACCCAGAATGGCCGGAGAGCACGCCCCCAAACTGACTGCCCAGCAGATACGGGACGCCCTGCGCAAACCGATAGGCACACCGCGACTTGCCGAAATGGCCAAAGGGAAAAAAGAGGTCTGCATTATCTTTGACGACCTCACCCGACCTACCAAAGCCGATAAGATTATCCCGCACGTCCTGGATGAGCTGCATGAGGGAGGCATCAAGGATGAGAACATCCGCTTTATCGCCGCCCTGGGCCTGCACGGCGCCATGAAGCTCATGGACTTCCAGAAAAAGCTGGGGGAGGAAATTCCCCAGAAGTATCTGGTCTTCAACCATAATCCATACGAGAACTGCAAATACCTGGGCGATACTTCGCGCGGCATTCCTGTCGAGGTGAACAGCGAGTTCATGGCCTGCGACCTGAAGGTATCCGTCGGCTCGCTGGTGCCCCACCCCACCGCCGGTTTCGGCGGCGGCGGTAAGATGATTCTACCCGGCGTGTCCAGCACCAGGTCAATTGCCGCCAACCATGGCAAACTGTGCACTATTTCCGAGTCCGGCTCTATAGTGCTGGATACATGGGGCAGAGTGGACGACAACGTTCAGAGGCTGGACATGGAGGAAATCGCCCGCATGGCGGGGCTTGATTTTTCCATCAATGCCCTGGTAAACATCGAGCGGGATACCACTGCCCTCTTCTGCGGAGACCTGGTGGAAGCGCAACGCGAGGGCGTGAGAATGGGCCGCAAGGTATACGCTTGCGAAGCACCGAGTGATGCCGACATCGTCGTGGCCAATTCCTATGCCAAAGCCAACGAGACATCACTGGTGTCAGGGCTGGGCAGCAAGATGCTCAAGGAATCCGGCGGCGACCTGGTCGTCATCGGCAATATCCCCGAGGGGCAGATATGCCACTATCTCGCCCGCAGCTTCGGCAAGACTATCGGCGGCCAGCTCTATGGAGCCCATAAGAAACTGCCAGCTCGGGTAAAGCGAATGTACGCCCTCGGCCCGTATATCGACAAGGCCGGGCTCGACTGGATCGGCGCCATTGACCAGATAACCATCCTCAACAGCTGGGCTGAGATACTGGCCGCGCTGAAAAAGAACCACGGGGACAAGGCTAAAGCGGTGGTCGTACCCGACGGCACGCTGCAGTACTTCCCGCACAGCAGTATGCCCAGAGGGGCCACCATCGCCGGCGACTAAAACATCAGAGCCTTAAATAAAGAGCAGGGTGCCGGCGTGAAAATCAACCGACACCCTGCTTTTGCTTACACAAAGGTGAACATCCGCTTTGGATTTTCAACCATTATGATATCGATAAGCTCCTGCGAGAGCCCCTTGATTTTCATCACCGGCACGGCGTCACGCAGGATGTGTCCGTAGCCCCAGCCGCCGTAGCGGCAGAGAGAGCTCTTGGTGTAATTATCGTGCGAGATGAAAACCTGCTTCTCAAAGCCTTTATCGGCCAGTTCCTTTATCTCGTTGATGCGCTGCGCGTCATTGGGAATATCAATTACCCGGAAACGGGTGGGATAGTAGCCTTCTCTTCCGAACAGGTCATACTCAAGCGTGCAGCCGGTCCTGGCCAGCGCAATGCGATTTGCCGGCTCCCTCACCGCACGGTCAACATGGCTGATGACCACCCGGCTGAGGTCCGCGCCCGCCTTGTCCAGCACCTTGATACACTCCATAGCCGCCATCTCGTTCTGGCCGGGGTGAATGTTAACCGCCGCGCCGGTCGCTTTCTGGGCGCGCCCTCCGGCCCGCACCACCTTCTGCTCATTGGCGGTAAAAGGCCAGGAGCAGCCTATCTCGCCGATAAGCCCGGCGTGTATCCCTGTATCGCCGAAACTTTCAAAGATATCTTTGACGAACTCCTCAGCGATTTCTTCCTCGCTCTTGGCGTCCATGTTGACATTAGCTGCCGGATAAGAAGACTCCACGTAATAGGCGGTGCCCATGATTATATTCAAGCCGGTGACGCGGGCGATTCGGGCCACCGCCCTGGGGTCGGGATATAGACCACGTATGGTAAGCTCAACAATCGTTTTCCCACCCAGCGCCTTGTAGCGCATGACCTCATCTATCACCAGTTCCTCATCCATCAGCTGCAGGTCGTCCAGGTTCTGGAAAGGATGGTAGCGTATCCACCAGAGGGTATCGATGGTCACCTGGTGACGGGCCCATTTCCGCTCCGTGGCTTCGTCCGGAGCATAGTGCCAGGTGGTCGCATCGCAGATGAGATGCTCATGCGGCAATGTAATGCCCATCTCCGAAGGTTCGATTAAGCCGAGTACTGTCTGTACCTTGCCTTTAAGTTCCGCTCGTTTCACGTATTTCCCTCCTTTACGGTCCTGTTTTTACCTTATTTTTCCTTCACGGCATTCTCCGCCGCAATGCGGCCAAAGGCGATGCATTCCGCCAGGTTGCCGCCGCCCGCGGGGTACAGCATGCCGAATACCGAACCGCACTCCCCGGCCGCATAAAGGCCGGGAATGGGCTCACCGAATGGATTGATTACCTGGGCCCGACTGTTCCGTCGCGGGCCTCCAAGTGTATTGGAGCCGCCGGGGAACAGCCTGATGGCAAAGAACGGCGGCTCGCCTAATGGCACGAGTTCCAGCGGATTGCGCCCAAACTCAGGGTCGTTGCCAGCCTGGCAGTATCTGTTCCAGGTATCAATGGTGTTTGTCAGATTTTCCGGTGGCATGTTGAGCTTGGTGGCAAGCTCAGCCACCGTTTCGCCCTTCACAATCCAGCCCTTTTGCAGTTCCGCCAGATTGTCCCGACTCCACCGGTAAAGCCGGTGGGGACCGGTGGGGCCACTGGACAGCTGGGCGAGCGGGCCGTACTTGATTCTCCTCCGGTCGAATATATGATAGCTGGGCACACGCGGGTACTCCAGTTTATAGGAGTCAAACCAGCCGCATTCATATGAAGCTGTATGAGGCTTCAACTCCTCAGTCATGTAGCGGCGGCCATACTTATCGACGATTATGAAGCCGGCGGGCGCCTTCGCCTTCTCCGTTTTCATCGTGCTCTGACTCCAGCCGCCGCCGCTGAAGTCGATGAAAATGCCCATGTAGAAATCGGGGAACTTGGCGCAGAGTCGTGCCGAGACGCAGTTCATGTGCCAGAGGTCGGCACCGACCTCCTGGGCCATTCTGATGCCGTCGCCAGTATTGCCAGTGCCGCCAGCGAAGTACATCGGGGAGACGCGGAGGTACTGCAGCTTCATCTCCTCGCTTTCTTCAAAGCCGCCGCTGCACAGAAGCACCGCTTTGGTGGCCCTGATGTTAACCTCCTGAGGAGCGCTTCCGCGATAGTCCACAGCATTGACACCGGTTACCCGGCCCGCATTATCAGTCAGCAATCTGGTCGCCGACACCTGATACCGTACCTCTATCTTCCGCGAGGCTACCTGGTCGTACATGAACTTCATCATGCGCAGGCCGTTGCCCTGGTACTTCCACAGCTCCATGCAATCAGCTCCGGGGAGCCCGGGAAACTCGACGAGCTTGGATACAAGCTTGACATTGCCGCCAAGCCGAACTATCCAGTCCTTATTCTGGGCAGTATAGGTTATCCAGGCCTTCACCGTCTCCGCATCTGTCCACGGCAGCTCTGGATAGCTGCCGACTTGGTTCA
The DNA here is from genome assembly GCA_964597015.1 of uncultured Dehalococcoidaceae bacterium. Classification (GTDB taxonomy): domain Bacteria; phylum Chloroflexota; class Dehalococcoidia; order Dehalococcoidales; family RBG-16-60-22; genus E44-bin89. The sequence goes on along the minus strand of CAZQWO010000011.1, from coordinate 5,808 downwards.
GGGCGGTCATATACTCGGTAGCTCGCTTAACATCTGAGATAGATAAAAACACGCCCATGGCAAGGCTGCTGCAGGTGTTGTGTGTCTCGGCAGGCTGCTTCTCCAGCAGCGTAACGCGCGCGCCCAGGTCATGGGCGGTTATCGCCGCCACCGCACCGGATAGCCCGTACCCGATGACGAGTATCTCCGTGGTCTCATCCCAGCGGTAATTTCCCTGTGTTAACATAGCAAACTCCTTTCATTAAGGCTACCAGTACGAACCAATCCAAGTGGCCATCGGAGGCTGCTTCCTGGGCGGCCGCTTGCGGATAACGTCCTCGCGGATGTCCGTGCCCAGCCCGGGACTGGTTGGAACCTCCAGATAGCCATCTTTATATATGATGGGCTCGGTTAAAATATCATTGTACGATTCGAGATAGGGATAGAAGAACTCCTGAAAGACGCAATTGGGAATGCTGGCATCGAGGTGCAGGCTGGCAATGGTCTGTACCGGGCCGTTGGAATTATGGGGCTGGACGGCCACGTAGTAGGCCTCGGCCATGGCGGCAATCTTCCTTAATTCCCAGATACCGCCCACGTTGCAGATATCAGGCTGGATAATATGGGCGGCATTCTTTTCAAAGAGGGGGCGGAACTCCCAGCGGGTGTAAAGTCGCTCGCCGGTGGCAATGGGCAGGTTTATCGACCGCTGCAGCGCCGCCAGAGCATCGAGGTTGTCCGGCGGGATGGGCTCCTCGTAGAAGAAAGGGTCATAGGGCTCCAGCTTATGGGCAATCCGCAGGGCGCTGTGCATATTGAAGCGACCGTGACACTCGATAAGTATGTCAACCGAAGGTCCCACCGCCTCGCGCACCGCTTTGACGCAGGCGAGGGCAAACTCCTCCTCCAACCTCGGAATGACCTGGCCGCCTTCGCGGAAGGGGTCCCATTTCATAGCGGTAAAGCCCTTCTCCACCATTTTCAAAGCGTTTTGAGCAATGGAGTCCGGCGTGTCCTCGGCGGTCATCTTGGTGACCACTTTCTGGAACGCCCAGGCATTGGCGTAGGCCCTGACTTTATCCCTCAATTTCCCTCCGAGCAGTTCGTAGACCGGCACGCCCAGCGCTTTTCCCTTGATATCCCAGAGCGCCTGCTCAACGCCGCTCAGCGCGGTCAGGATGATAAGCTGCCCGTACTTGAAGGTCTGCTTGTAGAGCGCGTTCCAGATATACTCAATCTGGAAAGGGTCCTGCCCTATCAGAAAGTCCCGGAAAGTTTCCAGGGCCTTGACCACCACCTCGTCATTCCTCTCCAGGCTCGCCTCCCCCACGCCGGTCAGGCCGCTATCGGTATAGAGTTTTACAAAAGTCCAGTTAGCGTGTCCGCCCTGAGTCTGGAAAACGCGCAGGTCAGTGATTTTCATCATTGTGCCTCCTTGAAAGCTGTTCACATCAAAATGGGCTAAAAATGATTATACCTTTCCCGGTGAAATGTCTGCAAGGTCAATCTTGACCGCAAAAGCTGCGGTATGGTAGTCTTACTCTGGAATTTTGCCCTAATCGCAACGTCAGAGGAGGAAAGGTATGCCAGAAATAGACGCGGCCAAACTCAAGGAAATCTACACCATCATGGTGAAAATCCGCTTCTTTGAAGAGAGGGCGATAACCGAGTACCGCAAGGGCCTGCCCGGCTTTGTTCATCCCTCAATCGGCCAGGAAGCCATACCAGCGGGAGTCTGCGCCTTTCTCCGTGAAGACGACTATACTATAACGACGCACCGCGGCCACGGCGACATCATCGCCAAAGGGGCCCAGCTTGACCGGATGATGGCTGAGCTCTTCGCCAAGAAGACCGGCTACTGCAAGGGCAAGGGCGGCTCAATGCATATCGCCGATGTATCACGCAATATCCTCGGCGCCACCGGCATCGTTGGCGACGGCATTCCCATCGCCGCCGGAGTCGGCGCCGCCCTCAAGATGCAGGGCACGGACAGCATAATGGTCGCCTTCTTCGGCGACGGGGCGACCAACTCGGGCGCTTTCCATGAAGGCATTGGGCTGGCGACAGCCTGGAGCCTGCCCGTGCTCTTCGTCTGCCAGAATAACCAGTACCAGCAGAGCACCCCCACCCGTGATTACACTCGCCTGACCGACATTGCCGACCGCGCCAAAGGCTACGGAATTCCCGGCATCACCGTGGACGGTAATGACGCCGTTGCCGTTGCCGAGGTGGCCAGAGAAGCCATTGAGAAATGCCGCAAGGGCGAGGGGCCCATTCTCATCGTCGGGAACACCTACAGGACCGTCGGCCACCACATGGGAGACCCCGGTACCAGCTACCGGCCCAAGGAGGAAGTTGAGGAGTGGAAGAAGAAAGACCCGATTAAGCGACTGCGCCAGCAGATGGTGCAGAACAAGATGGCCACGGACGCTGAGCTTGATGAAATCGAGCAGAATGTGCTGCGGGAGCTGGATGAAGCGGTCAAGTTCGCCCAGGAAAGCCCCGAGCCCGCGCCGGAAGAAGCACTGGAAGATATTTACGCCTGATATAAAAGGGGGGAAGCATGCCAGAGTTAACCTTTCGAGAAGCACTGCGGGAAGCGCTACGTGAGGAGATGAAGCGCGACCCCAAAGTTTTCATGATGGGAGAGGAAATCGCCGAGTACGGCGGTTCCTATAAGGTAAGCCAGGGGCTGCTGGAGGAGTTCGGCCACGAGCGCATCAGAAACACCCCCCTGGCGGAGGCAGCCATCGCCGGCGCCGCGCTGGGCGCTTCGCTGGTGGGCATGCGGCCGGTGGCCGAAATCATGTACATTGATTTCTCCTTCATCGCCGCCGACCAGATTATCAACCAGATAGCCAAGCTAAGGTATATGACCGGCGGCATGGTCAAGGTACCGGTGGTCATCCGGACGCAGGGGGGCGGCGGTGTGGCCGCCGGACCGCATCACTCACAGTCGCTGGAGGCCATCTTCGCCCATATCCCGGGCCTCTATGTAGTCATGCCCTCCAATGCCTACGATGCCAAGGGTTTGCTTAAATCAAGCATCAGGGAGGACAACCCGGTAATCTTTATCGAGCACAAGAAGCTGTATGGCGAATCGTGCGAGGTGCCGGAGAAAGAGTACACCATCCCGCTGGGCAAAGGAGATGTGAAGCGCGAAGGCAAGGACATGAGCATCATCACCTACTCGCGCTGCGTGAACTTCGCTCTGGAAGCCGCAGAGGAACTCTCCAAGGATGGCATAGATGTCGAGGTGGTCGACATCAGGACGCTGAAGCCGCTTGATGAGGATATCATTATAAAATCAGTGCAGAAGACGGGCAAGGCGATGGTCGTCTACGAGGCCTGCCGCACCGGCGGCTTTGGCGCCGAGATTGCCGCCATCATCGGCGAGAAGGCATTCGATTATCTGGACGCCCCCATCAGGCGCGTGGCCTCGCTTGATTCACCGGTCTCCTTCAATCCCGGTCAGGAGCAGTATATACTGGTCAACCCGGAAAAAATCAAGGCGGCTGCCCTGGAGATGATGGGTAAATAAGCTGTCCAGCTATGGAGCAATATCGGAGGTACCATTATGGCTGTGGCCGTAATTTTCCCCAAGCTTGATGAGGCAATGAAGAGCGGCAAAGTCGTCCGCTGGCTCAAGAATGAGGGCGACCGTGTGGAGAAGGGTGAAATCATTCTTGAGATTGAGAGCGAAAAGACTTCCTTTGAACTTGAGGCCGAGGCTTCAGGTATCCTGAGCAAGATTACGGCCAAGGCGGGTGATGAGGTGCCGATAGGCACCACCATCGCTTATATCTTGCAGCCCGGTGAGAAAGCGCCCGAGGCTGAGACACCGGTCAAAGCTGCACCGAAAGAGGTGAAGCCGGAGGCCGAAGCCAAAGTGGCAGCGCCGAAACCAGCCAGAGAACCGAAGGAGGTTAAAGCTTCACCGCTGGCCAGGAACATCGCCAGAGAGCATAATATTGACCTGAGCCTGGTAACCGGGACCGGGCCGGGCGGTAGAATCACCAAGGAAGACGTCCTGAAGCATGTTGAAGAAGGCAGGACAGCTGCGGCACCGGTTCCCGCTGCCGCGCCGACAGGAGCTGAGGAAGAGATTGTCCCCCTGCCCACGATGCGCGAGGTAATCGCCCAGCGTATGGTGGAGAGCTTCCAGACGCCGCATTTCTACCTCACCGTGGAAGTCGATGCCCAGGAGTTACAAAATGCTCGCCAGCAGTTGCTGCCGGTAATTGAGAACAATACCGGCGTCAGACTGACGCTGACCGACCTGATTATCAAGGTCGCCGCCAAAGCGCTGGAAAGAAACCCGGCCATCAACTGTGCCTATGCTGACGGCTCGATGAAGCTGCTCAAGCGGATTGACATCGGTCTGGTGACATCGGTGGAAGGCGGCCTGATGGTGCCCGTCATCAGGGATGCTAATAAGAAATCGCTCGCTGAAATCGCTCAGGCCCGTGCCGAACTGGTGCAGAAGGCAAGAGAGCGTACCCTGGCCAGAGAAGAGATGGCCGGCAGCACCTTCACCATCTCCAATATGGGCATGTACGATGTCGACCAGTTCAGCGCCATCATCCAGCCGCCGGAGGCAGCGATTCTGGCTGTGGGCAGGGTCGTGGAAAAAGTGGTGGCGCGCAAGGGTGATATGGTCATCAGGCCGATTATGAACCTGACGCTGAGCATTGACCACCGCGTGCTCGATGGTGCGCTCGGCGCCCAGTTCCTGCAAACGGTGAAGAGCTATATCGAAGACCCGGTCAACCTGATTTTATAGCCAGGCAGGATTACCAGTGGTTGTGGTGGACCCTTGACTCGTCGTAGCGATTGGACGGCGGTTTTTCCTCGGCGGGATAGCCGATTGATATAAAACACAGAGGCACCACGTGCTCGGGAAGCCCGAGCAGTTTCTGCACCGTCTTCGCCCTTTCCTCATTGGGGTAAACACCCAGCCACACCGCCCCCAGACCCATGGCATTAGCCGCAATCAGGATATTCTGCGTTGCCGCCGAGCAGTCCTGAACCCAGTATCCGCTCATCGTCGCCAGGTTCTGGTCACCGCAGACAGCAATCGCCCAGGAAGCCTCTTTCAGCATATGGGCATAGGGGTGAAACTTGGGGATTTCATCGAGAATGCGGCGGTCGTTGATAATGACGAACTGCCACGGCTGCTGGTTGCTGGCCGATGGGGCGCTCATTGCGGCTTTCATCAGCTCGGTGATGACCTCTTCCGGCACCGGTTCATCAGTATACCGGCGGATGCTCCTTCGGGACAAAATAGCTTCCATAGCGTCCATATGATTACTCCTTCAAAGATATAATCCGAAGCTAATCGCGGGCGGCATCAATCTCTTTCTGAATAGCCGCGACTTGCTCCGGGCTGAGATGGCGGAACCTTGCCTGGGCGGCAAAGTATTCCGATACCGGCCTCTGGCGCTTCGGCGTATAGGTGGTGCGAAATTCGCCGTTCTCAAACTCCACCAGTTTCCACGTGCCGCTCTCCACCGCCATACGCCCTATTTCAATCGTCTGGTCGGGGGCGAAGCCCCAGCCTGTGGGGCACGGCGTTAAAACGTGAATGTAGGTGGGGCCGTTTACCTTGCTCGCCTTCTCCACCTTTTCCATGTAGTCCAGCGGGTAGGAGGTACAGGCAGTGGCGGCATATGGTATGTCGTGCGCCGCCACGATGCGCAGCATGTCCTTCTTGGGCCTGTTTTCAAAGCACGGGCTCGGCGTGGTCGTGGTGGTCGCTCCGTAGGGAGTCAGACCGCTCCTCTGGATACCGGTGTTCATGTAGGCTTCATTATCATAGCAGATATAGAT
>CAZQWO010000010.1:15438-23015 GCA_964597015.1 uncultured Dehalococcoidaceae bacterium | reverse complement strand
CGCGGGGTGAATCCGTTCACCGTCTCGGTGAGCGAGTAACTGACCTGGTCTTCCGGCTCGGTCAGCAGGACAAGGTCACCATAGGTCAGGTTCCACACCATGTCCTCAATCGCAGCGTCGGCGGCGTACTGCGCCGGCATTGTTTCGCGGAATACCCTGGCCGATAGTAAACTGGTGGTGGCGTTGTTCAGAAAGCTGCCCACCAGCAATGAGCCCATGGCCAGTGTTATCAGCGCCAACGGCAGGACCTGCCCATCCTGTCCCTGCCACTTTTTCATAAATCTGGTGAACTTTGACATGGTATTACTGCCTAGCCTCCAGCGTAGGGTCGGAGGTATACCTTACCGGTCGCTGACCGGCGGACTGACCACCTTCCACCACTGGTCGATTCAATGCGAAAGGTAAGTATATTGCCTGAGAGAGCAAACTCGGTAAGAGAAATACCCCTGGCCAGCGAACCAGCGTCGGAACCGGTAACCAGACCAACCACGTCGCACTTCTTTAATATGTCACCCATTAACTCGTTTGAAAACGCGGGCAGGTCAATCAGCACATACTCCGCCATGCCGTTCAGCTCCTGAAACAGGATTTCTATATCATTATGAGTTAGCTCGTGCGGCTCTTCCGCAGACTGCTGTCCGCAGAGCAACTGCACACCGGATGAGTGCCTGGTGATGACCGCTTCCAGTTCCTCCCGTTCCAGGACACCATTGCTGTTCTGTAACAGCTCACCGATGGTATGCCCGGCCTGCACGCCCAGCAGCGTTCCGGTATCGGACATAAAAGGACAGAGGTCTACCAGAATTACGCTGTGTCCTTTCCTGGCTATCGCCACACTGGTATTGACTATCACGGTGCTGGCCCCCGCCCCACCCCTGATGCCAAAGAAGGGGCGATATACTTTGCTTTTTTCTCCGCCACTTTCTTTCTACCGGCAATCAATTTCTGTATATTATCCAGCAGTTGCAGGCGTTCCACCGGCTTGGTCAGGTACTCGTCAGCCCCAACTTTGAGTCCAGTTTCGCGGTCGACCGGCTGTCCCTTTGCCGATAGCATCAAAACGGGTATATTAACCGTCTTCGCTTCGCCACGCAAGCGATGACATACCTCAAAGCCGTCCATGCCGGGCAGCATTACATCCAGTATGGTGAGGTCGGGCGCTTCTTCCGCCGCCACCTTCAGCCCTTCAATGCCATTCTTGGCAGTCAGGACTTCATATCCCTCTTTGCTCAAGGTATGTTCCAGAAGTCTCAGGACACTCAGATTGTCATCAACGATAAGTATCTTGTTCATCTTGCCACCTTCATTTAACCCGAATTTTCAGCCGAGTAATGATATATTATTTGACAACAGGCATTATGTTATTACTGTATAGTGTCGTCAATTGGTTATCATAGTATTTTTATCTGACTTTTGTCAATTTCACCTGAATTCCCCCCGGCCTCAAGCGGCTTCTCCCTCTTCCATTCGCCGCCGCAGTTGGAATTACCTCGCACTCTGCCTATCTTTTTGCTTTACTTGAAACTTCAGATGATTTATTTTGAGAATATAGCTTCAGCGATTAATGATATCTAAACAAACAACTGTTAAATCTAAACATTTTCTAAACAGTGTTATAAGTGAATACCAGCATACTCCTACGTTACCTATAAAAATTCGTTATAGAAACCGAGTTCGCCGACGAGTATAATAAGGACTGGTACTAATAACTTAAGGAGGCATATATGGTACTGACTGCGGAGCAAATCGAAAAGGTCAGCGTTATCGGCGCCGGGACCATGGGCCACGGTATTGCCCAGGCATATGCCCAGGAAGGTTACCCTGTTACCATCACCGATGTTGCCAAAGCGGCCTTGACCGGCGTGAAAGACCGGATAAAATCCAATCTGGATACCCTGGCACGCGAAGGGCTCATCACGGCAAAAGAAGCCGCCAGTACTGTGGCCAGAATTACCGTGGTTGACAGTCTGGAAAATACCGTCCGGGACGCCGACATGGTTACCGAAGCTGTCTTTGAAGACCTGCCCACCAAGACAGCGCTTTTCCAGGAAATGGAAAAATTCTGCTCACCGGAGTGCATTCTGGCCAGCAATACATCGTCGTTCCCGATGACGGAGATATCATCACGGATGAAAAATCCCGAGAGGGCCATTGTCACCCACTGGATGAATCCGCCATATCTGGTACCGCTGGTGGAAGTGGTGCCCGGAAAAAAGACTTCGGAGGAGACCTACAAAACGGCACATGAGATACTCGTTAAAATAAAGAAGGTGCCGGTAAAAGTGCAGAAGGAAGTCCTCGGCTTTCTCATCAACCGCATCCAGACGGCGATGAACCGCGAGGTATACCACCTCGTGGAAATCGGTGCCGCCAGCGCTGAAGATATCGACCGCGCCGTGGTTACGAGCCTGGGATTTCGCCTGGCGTTTATGGGACCGCTGCTGATAAGAGACTTCGCCGGACTTGAGGTTACCTGCAAGGTGGACGAGACGATACTCCCCGAACTGGACTCCTCCCTAAAGGCTAACCGGCTGCTCAAGGATATGGTGAACCGCGGCGAGTATGGTGCCAAGACCGGAAAGGGCTTCTTCTCTTACACGCCGGAATCAACCGCTGAAATCATACAGGAGCGTGACCGGAGGTTCATCCATCTGCTTAAAGAGCTGTACCACTAGCAGTTGATTATATCTATTTTCTGCGGCGTGCCGCCGCCGCGGCCAGAGGTGCCACCGCCAGCCAGAGCGTTATTGTCACCAGCATGGACAGCACGTAACTTATACTTACCAGTCCGATTTTCGGAGCGATAACCCCCCAGAGAAGCATTAAGAAAAAGGAACTGAGAAAAAATCCCGGTATCGCCGCCAGTATTCTGAAGTAGCCCATATTATACCTCCGTTCTTTTTTGTTTCTTCAATTTGCATACTCTGCCTTCTTTTCCGACAAACTGGAAAAGGCCATCGCTGTACAACTTTTGCACTGCTCGACTGGAAAAAGTCTCTACCGCCAAAACGCCTCCGGGTTTGAGCAGGCGGTACATCTCTGGTATTACTTCGTCCATGGGCAGGGCATGAGCCACACCGAAAAGGAACGCCACATCGACGCTTTCCGCGGGTAATCCGGTATCGCTGGCGCTGACGAGTGCCAGTTCAACATTGTTCAGGCCGGTTCTGCTCAATTTACGCCCCACGGTATCGATAGCCATCGGGTGAATATCGATGGCAAAAACACTGCCCTGCGGGCCTACTATTTCAGCCGCTGGCAGCGTGAAAAAGCCGGGGCCACAGCCAACCTCCAGCACCCTCTGCCCGGGCCTGATGCCGGCAGCGTACAATTGCTTCGCCGGCTTATCAAGTGCACGGCGCAATGGATTGTCGTGAATAAGCGCCATAATGCGGAACGAAATATTGCTCTTTTGACGTTGTCTATTCATCTCCTGTCGCTCCTCTCAATATCTTTGTGCTTTAAATCAATTAGTGTATCCACAGCAAAATGGGCGGCCTCCCTCAAGTCCTCCAAAGCCTCCCCCTCCGTCTTCCCCAGGCTGATGACCCGCGGTTCCCAGATGATAAAATAATCGTTTGTTTCCGGGTCAAGCTCGATTTCTATATCCTGCCGCCTGGACATCGTTCCCACTCATTCCTCTTCTTCCATGATGGACTCGATTTCACTGTAGGCGCGGGAGATGACGTCACGGATGCGCTTCATTTTTTCGGAGTCGGCATGGTGAAACCGGCCCATCAGCTTTCCCAGTCGCGCCCACTTCTGACGGACCTGGCCCATATCGCCCATGCTTTCCGGATTCCAGCGATGTTTCATCTGGCTTTTTACCTCTTCGGCAAAGTCCTTTCTCTCTACCAGGAACTGGCGGCCCTCATCGGTTATGGTGTAGACTTTTTTCCCGTCCTGTTCCACGGCGCTGGCGTATCCCATTTCCTCAAGCATCTGCAGTGTTGGGTAAACAACCCCGGGGCTGGGAGAATAGAAGCCAAAGGAGCGCTCTTCCAGCTCCCGGATTATCTCATACCCGTAACGGGGTTTATCTTTTAAGAGATCCAGAACGATATATTTCAGGTCGCCTTTCTGAAAATGGCTTTCTCGCCCGCCAAATAAATGTTCTCCTCGCATCATTCTTTGCCTGAAAAACATTGCTTCCTCCCCATAACATGATATATCTAGTATTATCACGATATATCTTGATATATTTTAATGTTCAATGGCCTTTCTGTCAAGAGGTTTTGGGGAAATTTTGGGGTGAGCAGTTATAAAAGGTTTAAATTTTCCCGCCATTCGGTGATGCGGGACGACCAGAGACGAACAACCGCCTTTTCCAGCACTTCCCGCCGGGGGTCCGGCACATCGAGGATGGTCAAGACACGGTCCTGAAATAACCCCAGGAAGGGACAGTGTTTCTGCAGCTGCATAACGGTCTGGCGCGGTCCGCCATAGACCATATAATCGATGAGCTTGGCCTGCGATTCAAAATGCTCCCGGGCGTGCCGGCATACCCTGTCCAGAAATTCGTCAGCCTGTTTCTCCCTCCGCCGCTGGAATCGCATCTGCGATGAGCCCCCCTTCTTATGCCGACCGTGCACCAGTCCCGTACCGACCTTGCTGGTGATGAGCCGCTCACCCTGATAGAGTCCCACGGCATAGGCACCCAAGTGTACCAGCACCAGCCCAATATTGTAATCAACTCTGAGCAAGTTGCGCAGCGGCTCTACCACGAAACCGGTGAATACGGCCTGCTCTCGAAGTGGAAACGGAGGCGAAACCAGGCACTTCCGGGCACCGCCCCAGAACAGCGCCCCGCCGGTTTTGGAAAGAGCTGCCATATCGGGCAGATTTTCAGGAATAGTGGCGGTACCAGATGTATTTTCCAATACGCCATTGATTGTATCCGCCGTCATTCCCGGGGGCAGGTATACCGTGTTTGCCGCTGAATCGCCCGTGCTTTCCAGCATGTCCAGAAACTCGAGCATCCTGTCGCGACGCAGATAATACTGGTTCGATATTAATGCCATCATTCCTGCCCCATAAATACTGGATTGCCTGGAGTTAAAGGCTGACCATGGTGGCACCATCGCCGCCCTCATCATGTTTGCCGGTGCGGAAGGACTTGACCAGCGGGTGGGCGGCCAGAAAATCGCGGACAATCTGGCGGACCGTGCCGGTGCCAATGCCGTGAATAATGCGTACTTCACTGAGGTTGGCGAGCGCGGCATCATTGAGGTAGATATCAAGCGCCACCTCCACCTCATCGGCCCGCTTGCCGCGCAGGTCAAGCTCGGTTGATATCACCCTCGTCGCCGCAGGCATAGTGCCGCCCCTGGTTCGGGCCGGTTTTGTCTCCGCTGTCTTCTCGACGTTCTCCAGTCCGAGCTTGAGCTTGAGCTGCCCGGCCTGCACTTCAACCTCCCGCGCATCTTCATCAACGGACAGCACACTGGCCTGCAGCCCGATGTCCCTCAGGTAAACTCTATCGCCGGCGGCTATGCTCTTCCCCGATTCCACCTCACCAGTATCCGGCGTCCATACCTCGCGGCTTAATTGCTCCCGCACCCCACCCAGCGCTTTCCTGGCCTGCTCCAGCCTCTCCCTGGTCATTTCCCGGCGCAGTTCCGAACTGGCCTGCCGAATCTGCCGGTGCAGCTCTGCCGCTTCCGTGACGACCCTATCCCTGGCTTCCTGCATCGTCTTATTTTCTTCTTCCCTCAATCGTTCCAGCCTGTCTTTCAGCTCGGCGTTCTGCTTGTCCACCTCTTTTCTCTCATTTTCCAGACCAGCACGGACTTCCCCCGTCTTCTGCTTCTCAACCATAAGGTTGCCCAGCAGCGCCTCCAGCTCCAGCGTTCCCCTCGACAGCAAGCCCCTGGCGTGGTCAATTATCCCCGACGGCACACCGAGTCGCGTGGCGGTGGCCAGAGCATTGCTGCCGCCGGGCAGGCCCAGCGTAAGATGATAGGTCGGTGCCAGTGTTGCCGGGTCGAAGTCAAAGGAAGCGTTCTGCACCCCTGAGGTAGCATGGGCAAAAGCCTTCAGGTCGCCATAATGAGTGGTGGCGACGGTCAGCACCTTCTTTTCCAGAAAGTAAATCAATATGGCACGAGCCAGAGCGGAGCCTTCCGCAGGGTCGGTGCTTGTGCCCAGTTCATCCAGCAGCACCAGACTGCGCGGCGTGGCCTCCCGGATGATGCGGACGATATTACCCACGTGCCAGCTGAAACTGGAAAGGGTCCGCTCTATGCTCTGCTCATCGCCAATATCGGCAAAGACGCTGTCAAAGACAGGCAGGCATGTTTCCGGAGAGACGGGAATGGGTATGCCCGCCTGCACCATCAGACTGAACAGGCCAATCGTCTTCAAGGCCACCGTTTTGCCGCCGGTATTGGGGCCGGTGATGATGAGGGTGGAGAAATCGCAGCCGAGCTCCACAGAGAGCGGCACCGCCTTCTCTCCAAGCAGCGGATGCCTGGCTTCAACCAGCCTGACCACGGCCGCGCCATCACTCTCATTTTCAAACCCGTTGCTATCGTTAAGCACCGGCTCGCATGCCTTTACCGCACCGGCGTATCTGGCTTTAGCCAGTGCCAGGTCCAGCTCCGCCACCCTTTCAATGCCGGCAGACAGTTCCGTCTCGTGTCTGCCCACCTCCGCGCTGAGCTTACGCAGTATTCTTTCCACCTCGCGTTTCTCTTCATTCACCAGCTCGCGCACAGTATTGCCCAGCTCCATCGTTGACCAGGGTTCCACGAATACGGTAACCCCGGTGTTGGATACATCGTGCGTGATACCCCGTATCTCTTTTCTGAATTCTATCTTGACCGGGATAACATACCGGCCTTCTCTCTCGGTGATTATCGGCTCCTGGATTATCTTGCGACCGCGCGGCGAGTTGATGATCGCCTCCAGGCGTTTCCACAAATGCTCGCGTTCCTCTCTCAGCTGTCTCCTGATTGCAGCCAGATCCGGTGACGCCCGGTCAAGCACTTCACCGCTTGGAGAAATACTCCGGGCAATCTCCTTTTCCACCTGGCGCAACTCTGTGACGTCCTGGACAATATCCCAGAGCAGAGGCAGTTCTTCTGACATACCGCGCAGGTAGCTGCGTGTCTGGCGCATGGCGGCGAGTGTTTGCTGAACCTCGACCAGACTTTTTGGCTCCAGAATGCCCTCCAGCGATGCCATTCTGGCGGCTTCGCGTATATCGGAAACGCCACCGATATAAAAACCGGGGTCATCTGCAATAAGCTTCCGTGCCTCCGCCGACTGCCTGAGCAGCCGGTCGATACGGTCGAAATCAGTCAACGGCTTCAGCTTTAATGCGAGTTCACGGCTGGCCGAGAACGAAGTGTATCCCGCCAGTATAGATATTATCTGCGGGAACTCCAGTATTTCCAGGCTCTTTTCGTCCATACTCATTCCTCTGACAGCACCCTTCAATTATAGCACGATAGGGTCGATAATAGACTCCGGCTTGTTTTGAAAAAGTATCGGCATAACGTTTATAATATTCCAATGTAATCATGCCTTCAGGTGCCAGGGAACGAAATGAAGAATAGGGTATCAATTGTCAGCGC
>CAZQWO010000010.1:0-15338 GCA_964597015.1 uncultured Dehalococcoidaceae bacterium | reverse complement strand
GGCCTGCACAGGTTATTTCCGGAACAGGTCCGAACAATCCACTTTTTCATACTCGCTCTGACACGTATAGCCTCTGGCGACGTACATCGCGGGCTCGCTCAGGTCCATGATGGCGGAGTAAAGGGTTACCCACTGCTTGATACCATCGACCCGTTCATCAGGATGGCGGCAGATGGAGTTGGGGTAGCTGAAGTGGTCCTGAAATACGTGCTGAAAGCTGCTGACATCAACGTGCCCTGTTTCCGGCTCCAGCAAATGTCTTGCCCGCTGGTGGCGGAAGAGCGTATCGGGGTACAGCGATTTTAAAATATCGGTGAAGTTATCACGATTGCTCAAAGCGATAAAGTGATTGCTGTGGGTGAGAATGCCATCTTCAGGGTACAGAAAGCCCGTATCCACCGGCGACATTTCCAGGCTTATGGCCTCACCATCGCGATGGGCAATGAAAAAATTGCCTGATACCGTGGTCTTTGCCTGAAGCACCGCCTGTAATGCCTGGCTGAAGCTCTCTGAATTCAATATTCGCCGCATTATTATCAGACACGGCACCGTGTTCCCCAAATGCGTCCCGGCTTGATAATAAGCCGTTAAAACAGGCACCGATTCCGGCTGAATTCATCCCGCGGTGAGCGAGCACTCCCGCCTCCGGCTGGGTTACCACAGACGGTTTACCCATCTGCTCGGCCTTCAGAATGATGTTGAACTCCTGAAACCTGGGCAGCCAGTCCCAGGTCTGCCCAATCAACATGTGCCCATCCCTGGTTACCTGCGGCAGTGAGGACACCGAGGTACACCCGCCGCCCTGATACAGCGAAGCGATGCCGAGGGCAAAGTTAATCTCGTAGCGGGCGTTTACGGCGATAATTTCATCAAGCGATAGCCCAGCGCCTTTGGCCAGCCCTTCCAGCTCCTCGAGCATATCCGCATCATATTCTCCGATAACCGGTATTAAAGCATGGCTCTTTTCCAGAATTTCCTTGCGTTCGGCTCCCCATAAAGTGCGCCACATATCAAAATAAACGGCCACGTTCTTCTGGATTATCTCCTGCGCTTGGGAGCCGTACTGCTGGCCACAGTCGAATGGTTTGCCCTTTACCGATATAACTGGCGGTAACATTCGCGAGGTTCCTTTCCCGGTGGTAACAACCTCAGGCCGTCCGTCGGTTATCCGCCCTCTTCATAATCCGGTTAGCCAGCGATTTTCAATCGGTGTGCTGATATATTTTGCCACTACCTTGCGGAAGTGATAGCCATATACGCTCAGGCTTATGGATACTGGCAGCTTCCGGGGATGCTTCATCAGGGTCAGCAGGAAGAGCCTCCAGTAGTATTTGCGACCTTTTTCTTTGAAACCCAGAATCCAGATGGATTTCAGAAACGCCTCCAGTTGATAGGACTGTAGCTTGCCCCTCCTCCTGATTTTGGGCCGGTATTCTTTCAGAAATGCCCTGATCCGTTCGTAATACTGCTTTGGTGAGTAAATCGTGTCCAGAATGTGCTTGTAGCCATTGATGAGGGTATTAGAGTTCATCTTGGGAACGAAATTGAGGGCAAGGTCATTATTGTCGCCGGTAAAAGCACTGAGCAAACGCTTTTCTTTCTTAAGCCGCTGGTGCAGCCTGGTGCCGGGCGGGGCATTGAGCAGACCCACCATCGCCGTAACGATGCCGCTATTCTGAATGAAATCTATCTGTCTCTTGAAGATGGAAAGCGGGTCGCTATCAAAACCGACGATAAAGCCCCCCTGCACCTCCAGACCCCGGTTCTGTATCTTCTTTACCGAGGCCATCAGGTCGCGATTCCGGTTCTGCGATTTATTGCACTCCAGGAGGCTCTCTTCATTCGGCGTCTCAATGCCGATGAAAACGCAGTTGAAACCGGCTTCCACCATCATCTTCATCAACGCCTCATCATCCGCCAGATTTATTGAGGCCTCCGTGGACAGGGCGAACGGATACTTCTTATCTTTCTGCCAGGCAATTACCGCGGGCAGAATCTCTTCCTTTAACTTTTTCCTGTTGCCAATAAAATTATCGTCGACGATAAATACCCCGGAACGCCAGCCGCTGCGGTACAGCGTTTCCAGCTCCGCAATTACCTGCTCCCGACTTTTGGTCCTCGGCCTGTGTCCGTTCAGTATTATGATATCGCAGAACTCGCAGTTGAACGGACAGCCTCTGGAATACTGAAGGCTCATCGAGGAATACTGCTTCTGCTTGATGAGTGACCATAAAGGAACTGGCGTTCCCCGGATGTCCGGTCGAACTTTGGACAGATAAATGCGCTGTGGACTTCCCTTTTCCACATCTTTAATAAACTGCGGCAGGGTTACCTCAGCTTCACCAAGCACCAGATGGTCAACCTCGCTGAATTCCCGGTGTCCGGTGGTAAAGAGAGGACCGCCGGCCACCGTCCTGGTCACCAGGCGCTGGCAACGTTTGATTACCTCCCTTGCCGACTCATGCTGCACCACCATGGCACTGATAAAAACATAGTCCGCCCAGACTATGTCTTCATCCGAGAGCTGGCTCACGTTCATGTCCACCAGCTTTTTATCCCAGTCCCCGGGCAGCATCGCCGCCACCGTTAAAAGGCCCAGCGGAGGGAAGGATGCTTTCTTGGAGATGAACTTAAGCGCGTACCGAAAGCTCCAGAACGTGTCCGGGTATTGTGGATAGACCAGAAGTATCTTCATAACGGCTGACTGAACCTTGAAATATATTTAGGTTTAAATCTATTATATCAGTTTATCCCGGCTTTATGCTAGAGCGTAACATACGCTTTACTCTAATACGGTGTTTGACTGTTTATTGGACTATACTACCCTGATTGATTATAATTAGTTCCAGAACTCGTTTTATGGCTGTTAAATATTATAATAGGTTAATCCCCTGTCAGGAGGAGATGAATGACACATACTCTGCATCGTCGTGGTAATGCCGAAAGCCTGAGTGAAGACTACGTCGTGCTGATGATACAGGCAATCGGCCACAATGAAGAAGGCCACAGGGAAAAAGTGCAGCAATTCTTACGCATCGCCCTGAAGCACAACGCGGTCAACATCGGCAGCGTCTCCATGGGCGGCATGATTGACCAGGCGGAAGAGGTCATCGCCAACGCCGACAAGGTAGGCCACGCCGTCTTTTATAAGCCTGAAGATGTTACCGCCGTCCTGAAGGAACTCAAGAAGGCCGACCTTGGTCTATCGGTCGTCGTCAGCGGCATCTTTGAGAAAGTTGATGACTGCATTGAGAAAGCCGGACTCAAGCACCACACCGCCAATTTTTCACTCGGTACCTGGGGAAGAACGGAAAAACTGCCCCCTTATGAAATCCTTGAAGTCACCACCATGTGCGGCCATGCCATGATTTCGCCGAATCTGGTCAGGGAGATGGCGAAGGAAATAAAGGCGGGCACCAAGACCCCAGAAGACGCCGCCAAGCTGCTGGCACCGCAGTGCGCCTGCGGCGTATTCAATACCAGAAGAGCCGCCAAACAACTCAAGGCTATGGCAGGTAAATAATCAGGCTTTTATAATCATTGCGGAAACGATACCACAACCACCATGCAGGAGGGGAAGGCTTTCCCCTCCCTTTTTCATTAAACCTAAGTGGCTTTACTCCATCTTTTTTCTCAATACCATGACCACCACGGCGCCAACTCCATAGGCGAGGGCAACGGCAAAACCAGCCCACACCGACATTGGCGATGGCTCAGGACCATATATTACCCCCATTATCATGCCATGAATGAAGACGCTGAAACCCATTACCATTCCGCAAATCCACAGTACCCAGGCAAGTATTGATGCCAGAGCTTTAAAATTTTGGGGCATTTCCCCACCTCCTTTAATAGAATTGATAGATTATCCGACATTAAAGCGGCCCTGTCAATACAGGAAAAATTCGATTATCTGCTATAGCATTTCGCCATAAATAATATTGTTTCAAATAATATTTCAGGGTAAATTATATTAAGTAATAGAAAGGGGTTCCTTATTTAAGGAGGACAAAAATGGTACCGGAGGAAAAGACGGATAAAAAAGGCAGTGCCGAAAGCTTTGGCGAGATGTTCCGCTCCTTTGGCGAAGCCCTGAGCGAAATCTTCAACGACCCCCAGCTGAAGGAAAAGGCCAAAGATTTCGGTGAAAGCGCCGCCAATGCGGCCAGGACCTTTGGCAGCCGCTTCCAGGACGACGACGTTAAAGCCAGGTTCAGAGAGGCGGGTAAAGCGGCGCAGGATTTCGGCAAAAGCATCAGCGACCGTTTTAAATAGAATAAACATCACTTGACAAAAGTATACCTTTCACCTGTATACTTAAATAGTAAAAGACAAAGGCTGCGAACAGGATTAGTAAGCTTCGAAGCGGGGCGCAGAGAGTCGGGTAAGGTGAGAGCCGATGCCAGCGCTGGAGCGGAATGGGCTTGGGAGCCGCAACCCGAAAGCCTTAAAAGCGAGTAGGACTTGACGCAGGGGAAGCGTTATCACATCCCGGGGTATCGTCCTTCTTACGAAGGGCTGTACCTGAAAGAGATGGTCAGGTGTTTTCTTTATCTTCTTTGACCAAGAAGGGTGGCACCGCGGAAGCAGCCTCCGCCCCTTCCAGGGCGGGGGTTTTTTATTTCGCGAAAAGGCAATTAAAAATGTACTACCCGGATTTAGAAGAAGTTAAAAAACTGACAAGGCACGGAAATCTGGTGCCGGTCTACCGTGAGCTGATGGCCGACCTGGAAACGCCGGTCTCTGCCTACCTCAAGATAGCCCACGGCGACTATTCCTTTCTGCTGGAGAGTGTGGAGGGTGGAGAAAGGCTGGCCCGCTACAGCTTCATCGGCACGGAGCCCTCGCTGGTGATAAAGACCGGCCGGGATAATCCCGTCGACCCTCTGACACTGATTGAAAAGGAGTTCCAGCGTTTCCACCTTATACCGGTATCCGGCCTGCCCCGCTTCCACGGTGGCATCGTCGGCTACCTCAGCTATGAAGTGGCGCGGTATTTTGAAAAATT
Organism: uncultured Dehalococcoidaceae bacterium; assembly: GCA_964597015.1. Taxonomy (GTDB): domain Bacteria; phylum Chloroflexota; class Dehalococcoidia; order Dehalococcoidales; family RBG-16-60-22; genus E44-bin89. Next base: position 10,330 of record CAZQWO010000010.1, on the reverse strand, counting down.
GCCCTCGCCGGAGAACGACCCCCTCGGCCTTCCCGAGTCCATTCTGATGCTGGCGGATACCCTGCTGGTCTTCGACCACCTGACCCACAAAATAAAAATAGTCGCCCACGCCCATCTTGATGGCGATGTTGAGCAGGCGTACCGCGAGGCGACGGACAAAATTGAACAGATGGTGGACAGGTTAAGGCAGCCGATTGCTGCCGCGCCCCCGCCGTCCGTTGACCTGGACTCGCCGGTTACATCAAATCTGTCGCGGGCTGAATTTGAAGGTATAGTCTCTACAGCCAAGGACCACATCTACGCCGGCGATATCATTCAGGCGGTTCTGTCGCAGCGACTGTCCAAACGTACCAGCGCCAGCCCCTTTGCCATTTACCGCGCGCTGCGGTCGATAAATCCCTCCCCTTACATGTACTTCCTGCACCTTGACGACTGCCATATCGTGGGCGCTTCTCCAGAGCTGCTGGTCAGGGTTGAGGACGGCATTGTCTCCAACCACCCCATTGCCGGCACCCGCCCCCGCAGCAGTAATCCCGACCGCGACCTGGAACTGGCACGAGAGCTGCTGAATGACGAAAAGGAACGCGCCGAGCACATCATGCTGGTCGACCTCGGCCGCAATGACATCGGTCGCATCAGCGAGCCGGGCACCGTTTCCGTGACGCAGTTTATGGACATTGAGCGGTACTCGCACGTGATGCACCTGGTGTCCCACGTCCAGGGAAAATTGAGGGCGGGAATGACCCAGTACGATGCTTTAAGGGCCTGCTTCCCCGCCGGCACCGTCTCCGGGGCGCCCAAGATTCGCGCCATGGAGATTATCGCCGAGCTGGAGCCGGACCAGAGAGGCCCCTACGCCGGCGCCGTCGGCTACTTTGATTTCTCCGGCAACCTGGATACCGCCATCGCCATCCGCACCATCGTCATCAAGGACGGTGTCGCTAACGTGCAGGCAGGCGGCGGCATTGTTGCCGACAGCGTTCCCGAGAATGAATATCAGGAAAGCCTGAATAAAGCCCAGGCACTACTCACTGCCATCAAGCAGGCGGAGGCCAGCCATGCTCCTTTTAATTGATAACTACGACAGCTTTACCTACAACCTCTACCAGTACCTAAGCGAGCTGGGAGAAGAGGTGCGGGTGTTCCGCAACGATAAAATCAGCCTTGACGAAATCGAAAGGCTGGCGCCGGAGCTCATTGCCATTTCGCCGGGGCCGGGCACTCCGCAGCAGGCCGGCATATCCAATGACGTTATCCAGCGCTTCGGCCCGCGCCTGCCCATACTGGGGGTGTGCCTGGGGCACCAGTGCCTCGGCTACAGCTTCGGCGGCAGGGTGACGGGCGCTGGCGAAATCAAGCACGGCAAGTCATCGCTCATCCACCACGATGGCCGGGGTCTTTTTGAAGGCCTGCCCAATCCGTTTCCCGCCATCCGCTACCACTCACTGGCGGTGATGCGCGACGGCCTGCCCGACTGCCTTGAGGTCAGCGCCTGGACGGAAAATGGCATTATCATGGGATTGCGCCACCGCCAGTATCCGATTGACGGCGTGCAGTTTCACCCGGAATCAATTATGACCGAAATCGGCAAAGACTTACTCAGGAATTTTATTGACAGGGGAGGTGGCGACAGATGATTAAAGAAGCTATAAATGCTCTGGTTTCAGGCAACTCTCTAAGTTTTGAGCAAGCCGCCGGGACAATGGAGGAGATAATGAGCGGGGAGGCGACCCCGGCCCAGATTGCCGCCTTTGTAACCGCGCTGCGCATCAAGGGAGAAACGGTCGAGGAAATCTCCGGGCTGGCCAGCGTCATGCGGGCAAAAGCCGTCCAAGTGAAGACTAAACCGCCCGTAATAGACACCTGCGGTACCGGCGGTGATAACTCCTCCAGCATCAATATCTCCACCGCGGCCGCTTTCGTGGCCGCCGGCGCGGGCCTGAAAGTTGCCAAGCACGGCAACCGCGCCATGACGAGCAAATGCGGCAGCGCCGATGTCCTGGAGGCGCTCGGGGTTAAAATCGAGCTCAATGCGGAAGCCGTCGCCGAATGTCTGGAAAAGATCCATATTGGCTTCATGTTCGCCCCCCTCTTCCACCCGGCGATGAAACACGCCGCCGGCCCGCGACGGGAAATCGGCATCAGGACGGTGTTCAATATCCTCGGGCCCATTACAAACCCCGCCCGCGCCGAGTTTCAGGTGATTGGCGTCGCCAGCGAAGACCTGGGCCCAAAAATCGCCGCCGTGCTGCACCGCCTGGGCACGAAGCATTCTCTCGTTGTCCACAGCCTTGACGGCATGGACGAGCTCTCCATCAGCAGGCCGTCAGTGGTCTGGGAGGTTAACGAGCAGGGCGTTCTGCCCCCGTCCCAGATTGACCCCGCCGATTTCGGCCTGGCGAAAACCAGTATCTCGGAAATCAAGGGCGGTACCCCTGAGGAAAACGCCGCTATACTGCGCCGCGTTCTCAACGGTGAAAAAGGAGCCGTGCGCGACGTAGTGGTCTTTAATGCCGCCGCCGCTATTTACGCTGGCAACCATGCTTCTGATTTGAAAAAAGGTTTACGGCTCGCCGAAGCCGCCATTGACAGCGGCCAGGCCCTTGAAAAGCTGGAAGGCCTGATTAGACTGAGCCATAAGCTGGGATAAAAAACATCATGCTGGACAGGATTGTCGCCGACAAAAGAAAAGAACTGAAGCAGACAAAAAAAGCGGCGCCCGTCTCCGGGCTGGAAGCGCGCATTGCCCGCAGGGCAGGGACGCTTGACTTCGCCGCGGCCCTGAAAAGCGACGGCGTCAGCCTTATCGCTGAGGTTAAAAGGGAATCGCCTTCAAAAGGTATCCTCCGCCCCGATTTCGACCCGCCTGCGTTAGCCAGGGCTTACGCCAAAAATGGCGCCGCCGCCATCTCGGTGCTGACGGAAAGCAAGTATTTTGGCGGCCACATCCACCACCTGGCCGAAATAAGGGAGGCGGTTGATATACCGCTGCTGCGCAAGGACTTTGTTCTTGACCCGTATCAGGTCTATGAGTCCCGGGCCTTCGGTGCCGATGCGCTGCTGCTCATCGTGGCCATACTGGAGCCGGGGCAGCTCGATGAGCTATTATCAATGAGCCGTGAACTCGGTTTACGCTGCCTGGTGGAGGTCCATAACGAAAATGAGGTCGAGAAGGCGCTGCGCAGCGGCGCCCAGGTCATCGGCATCAATAACCGCGACCTGCGAACATTCAACGTTGACATCGGCACCACGCAGCGACTGCGCAAGCTGATACCGGCGGACAAAATTGTGGTCAGTGAGAGCGGCGTAAGCAGTCGGCAAGATATTTATAATTTAAAAAAATTGGGAGTCAATGCGGCTCTGGTGGGTGAAGCACTGCTCACCGCCGTTGACATCGCCGCCAAAATGAGAGAATTACAAGAATGACTTACATCAAGATTTGCGGTATCACCGAGGAAAAACAGGCTCTGGCCGCGGCCGAAGCCGGGGCGGACTTCATCGGGCTGGTCTTTGCCCCCAGCCCGCGACGGGTCAATCTGAAAAAAGCGCAGCAGATTGTAACCGCGGTAAGACAGAGCGGCTGCCCGGTGGAAGTAGTAGGCATATTTGTTAATTCCCAGGCGACGACGGTAAACCTGATTGCGAAAAACTGTTACCTGGACCGGGTGCAATTGAGCGGCGATGAGTCCTGGGAATACTGCAAGGAGATTGACCGGCCATTGATAAAATCCGTCAGGATAAAACGCGGACAGAGTGCTGCGGAGGTCTGCACCCGACTGGAAGAAGGTTCAAAAATTCTGTCCGGCCAGAAACATACTTTTCTGCTGGACTCGCAGGTCAGGGGCAAGTATGGCGGTACCGGAACAGTGCTCGACTGGAATCTGGCCCGGCAGGTGGCCGGGGAATTTCCGGTGCTCCTGGCTGGTGGCCTGACGCCGGAAAACGTCGGCGAGGCGATTAAAAAGGTGGCCCCCTGGGGCGTGGACGTATCATCGGGTGTGGAGGTGGGCGGTAGAAAACATATATCCAGAATCAGGGCTTTTATCAAAGCGGTACGGAGGTTTGATGAACAAGCAAGATAGTCCCGACGCCCGCGGTTACTTTGGCGATTACGGAGGCCGTTTCGTTCCGGAGACGCTGATGGCGGCTTTAGATGAGCTTGAGCATGCCTATCAGGAAGCCTGCGCTGACAAGGGCTTTCAGGACGAGTTCCAGTACCTGTGTCGCCATTACATTGGCCGACCCACCCCCCTGTATCACGCCCAGCAGCTATCACGGCAGGCCGGCGGGGCGACCATCCTGCTGAAAAGGGAGGACCTGGCGCACACCGGGGCGCACAAGATTAACAACGCGGTGGGGCAGGCGCTGCTGGCCCGGCGTATGGGCAAGCAACGGGTGATTGCCGAGACCGGCGCCGGACAGCACGGCGTGGCGGTGGCCGCCGCCTGTGCCCTGCTCGGCCTGGACGCTATCGTCTACATGGGCGAGGAGGACATCGAACGGCAGTCGCCCAATGTCCACCGCATGAAGCTGATGGGCGCCGAGGTCCGCGCGGTTTCCTCCGGCAGCCGCACCCTCAAAGACGCCATCAACGAAGCCATTCGCGACTGGGTTACCAATGTCGGCAGCACTTATTACCTGCTCGGCTCGGTGGTCGGCCCCCATCCCTATCCGCTCATGGTCCGCGATTTTCAATCGGTAATCGGGCGGGAAACGAGAGAGCAGATGCTGGCCTTATATAAGCGTTTGCCCGACTACCTTGTTGCCTGCGTGGGTGGAGGGAGCAACAGCATCGGCCTCTTTCACCCTTTTTTCCAAGATAAGGAAGTGGCCTTCATCGGCGTCGAGGCTGCCGGCCGGGGTCTGAAAACAAAACAGCATGCGGCGCCTCTGGCCGCGGGCAGCGTGGGCGTTCTGCACGGGGCCAAGTCCTACCTCCTGAAAGACGGAAATGGTCAGATAAGCGAGACCCACAGCATCGCCCCCGGACTTGACTACCCGGGCGTGGGGCCGGAACACAGCTATTATAAAGACATCGGCCGCGCCAGCTACGTTGGTGTTACTGACGAACAGGCAATGGAGGGGTTCCAGCTCCTCAGCGCCACAGAAGGAATCATACCGGCCATGGAGCCCGCCCACGCCATCTACCATGCCGCCAAACTGGCTGCCGGATTTCCCACTGACAAAATCATCGTGGTCAATCTCTCCGGACGCGGTGATAAAGACCTGGCCATAGTCGCCAGTTACATGGACAGGAAATCATGAGCCAGATTGCTTCTGTTTTCAAACCGGATTATAAAGCGCTGATTGCTTACCTTACGGTCGGTTATCCCGACCTTGAGACAACCAGAAAGGCAGCCATCGCGCTGGCCGGCAGTGGCGTCGACATCATCGAGCTGGGCATCCCCTTTTCCGACCCCCTCGCCGACGGCACCACCATTCAGAGGGCCAGTCACCGGGCACTTCAAAATGGAATCACGCCGCAGCAATGCTTAGCGATAGCCGAACAAATACACCGGGAAATCAACACGCCATTGATTTTTATGACCTACTACAACCCGGTCTATCATTTCGGGCTTGATGCCTTCTGCCAGCACTGTGCTGGTGCCGGCGTGAGCGGCCTGATTGTCCCCGACCTGCCGCCGGAAGAAGGTCAGGAACTGGAAGCAGTCGTTCAAAAAAATAGGTTGGACCTAATCTACCTGCTCGCCCCCACCAGCCATGATGAACGTATCAAGCTCGTGGCGGAGCATTCCCGGGGCTTTATTTACCTGGTATCGGTAACGGGCGTGACCGGCGCCAGAGACACGCTGCCCGAAAATTTAGGCGAATTTGTCGCCCGGGTTAGAAAGCAGACCACCAAGCCGCTATGTGTTGGCTTCGGTATATCCACCGCCGAGCAGGCACAGCAACTGGCCGGGATAGCCGACGGGGTAATTGTGGGCAGCCGGATAATTCAGCTTATTGAGGCCGATAGTTCCCTGACAGAGCTGACCGATTTCGCCGGACAGCTAAGGCGGGCGCTAGACCAACCAAAGAACGCCTGAGTGATTTTACTCCCTTATGGCGCTACTATTTTGTTTCTGAGCGTACCGATGCCCTCTATCTCCACTTCCATGACATCGCCGACTTTTACCGGACAGGCGCCACCCGGGGGCGTTCCCGTCCAGACCACGTCGCCGGGCTGCAGTGTCAGGAAAGCCGATATGTAGCTTACCAGCTTCTCAACTCCGAAAACGGTGAGGCCGGTGTTGCTGTCCTGCTGGGCTTTGCCGTTAAGTCGACTCTTTATCTTCAGGTTGTGCGGGTCGAGGCCGGTTACCAGAAAGGGGCCCAGCGGGCCGGATGTATCAAAGGCTTTTGCCCTCGTCAGGCGCCCGTCCTTTGCATTAAGGTCGTAGGCGGTCACATCATTGCCGCAGGTGTAGCCGAGGATGTAATCCATTGCTTTACCTTCCGGCACATTCTTGGCCGTGCGCTTGATGACGCAGCACAGCTCTCCTTCATAGCGGACGTCTTCTGATACTTTGAGGTATATGACGTCATCGTCCGGGCCAACGATGGTGTTTCTGGGCTTGAAGAACAGCGCCGGCTGCTTGGGTATCTCCCAGCCCATCTCCTTGATATGGTCCAGGTAGTTCATACCGCAGGCGATGGTGATGCTGGGCTCTACCGGGGCCAGGAGTTTTATCTCCTTAAGTTGACACAACTTGGCCCCCTTTTTGAAATCCCGGTAAAGATTGCCCTCAAGAGAGTAAATGTCTTCACCCTCGACAATCCCCCAGGTCGCCTTCCCCTGCCACTGAAAACGCGCTATTTTCATTGCTTTTTCTCCTTTCCCTTACTGGTTCCTTCGCGTTTCATTATAAAACTGGCCTGTATATTTTATAATGTATCTGTTACTATATTACAAATTCAAGGAGTAGTAAAATATCGCCGCTTAATATTTCATACCATTCAGTTCACAGGGAGGTGTTATATGCCGGAAATAGTTAAAGCCGCCGCCGTCCAGACGGATCCTAAATTGATGCAGAACCGGGATAATATGGAAAGTATGCTCGGGGCGGTGAAAAGTGCCGCCGATAACGGAGCGAGCCTGATAGTGTTCCCGGAATGCCATCTCACCGGCTACGTCTTTAAAAGTCGCCAGGAGGCGCTGCCTTATGCGGAAACGATTCCCGGGCCAAGCACGGAAGAGCTGGCTCCCCTCTGCAAGCAACTGAACGCCTACGTCGTTTTCGGCCTTCTGGAGAAGGCAGGTGATAAACTGTTCAATGCGGCCGCCTTTGTCGGGCCGGAGGGGTTTATCGGCAGTTACCGGAAGATACATCTCCCCTTTCTGGGCATCGACCGTTTTTTAGACAAGGGCGACCGGCCTTTTCAGGTCTGGACGACCCCCATCGGTAAAGTGGGCATGCATATCTGCTACGATGTTCTCTTCCCTGAGAGTGCCCGAATTATGGCGCTGATGGGTGCTGACATTGTGGTGCTGCCCACGAACTTCCCCCAGGGCCGCGGCGAAACACTCAATTGCGTGGCCCGGGCCAGAACCATTGAAAACAAGGTCCATGTGGTGCTGGCCGACCGCGTTGGCACCGAGAGGGGCTTCAGCTTTGCCGGAATGAGCAACGTGGTTGATGCCACCGGCAAAACCCTGGGACTGGCCAGCCCCGATAAGGAAGAGGTCGTTTACGGCGAGGTTGATTTGGAGGCCGCCCGACAGAAGCACCGCGTCTTCATACCAGGCGAGTGGGAGATAGACAACATGAAAGACCGTCGACCAGAGCTGTACGGCGCTATCTCCCAGACTATCGCTGATTAGTGGCCTGACAAAATCAACCTGCGACCTTACATTTCTCGCAGTACTTGTTTCCTGCATTGTGAGCTGACCTGACAGTAATCAAACTGAAACGCAGTTATAACGACCACGCGGTCTATTGTTCACCTCGACCTGATATCAGCATGATAGCGCTGCAGGGATTTGACGCCTGACTTGGCCTTTCGGTGCGCCGCGATGCCTTTTGCCGCCGCCGTGGCCGCAGCCAGTGTTGTGATGTAGGGAACCTTGTATTTTATCGCCGCCTTGCGTATGTAGGAATCATCATACTGGCTTAATTTGCCACTGGGCGTATTTATTACCAGGTTAATCTCGCGATTCATAATCGCGTCCACGATGTTCGGCCTGCCCTCGTGCATCTTCAAAATCATTTCCGATTTTACGCCCCGGCCATTAAGGAAATCGTTGGTGCCCTGAGTTGCCTTTATATTAAAGCCCAGTTCGGCAAACTGCCTGGCAACGTCATAAACGGCGGGCCTGTCCTTGGGCGACACAGTTATTAATACGGTTCCCTCTCTGGGCAGCACTTGCTGTGCTGCCAGCTCCGCCTTGAAAAAGGCCAGCCCAAAGGAGTCGGCAATGCCGAGCACCTCACCCGTCGACCGCATCTCCGGTCCCAGTATCGGGTCTACTTCCGGCAGCATATTGAACGGAAAAACTGCTTCCTTGACCCCGAAATGCGGGATGGTAAGCGACTTGATGTTCAGGTCGCTTAACTTTCTCCCCAGCATTATCTGGGTGGCAATCCTGGCCATAGAGATACCACATACTTTTGACACCAACGGGACCGTCCGGGAAGCCCTGGGATTTGCTTCCAGCACATATACCGTACCCCTGGCTATGGCATACTGCATATTCATCAGCCCCACCACATTCAGCTCCTGAGCAATCTTCTTGGTGTAGGCGTAAATGGTATCTATGTGTTCCGGTGACAGGCTTACCGGCGGTATCACGCAGGCCGAGTCTCCGGAATGGATGCCGGCCAGCTCTATGTGTTCCATAATAGCGGGGACGAATGCGCCCTCACCGTCGGCGATGGCATCAGCTTCCGTCTCAATGGCATTTTCCAGGAATTTATCAATCAGGATGGGCCGGTCGGGGGTTACGCCTACGGCAGCAGCAACGTACTGCTTCAGCATATCCTCATCATAGACCACTTCCATACCACGTCCGCCGAGGACGTACGAGGGGCGCACCATCAGCGGGTAGCCGATTTCTCCGGCGACATCGAGCGCCTCTTTCAGGTTGCTGGCCATCCCTGACGGAGGCATCGGGATGCCCATCTGCTGCATCCTTTTCCGGAACCGGTCCCTGTCTTCGGCGAGGTCTATGGACTCGGGTGACGTGCCCAGTATATTCACCCCAGCTTCGGCCAGCTCATTGGCGATGTTGAGCGGCGTCTGCCCGCCGAACTGGACAATGACGCCCACTGGCTTTTCCTTCTCATAGATACTGAGCACGTCTTCCACCGTCAAAGGCTCAAAATACAATTTGTCGGAGGTGTCATAATCGGTGGAAACGGTCTCTGGGTTGCAGTTCACCATTATGGTCTCGTAGCCTTCATCGCGCAGGGCGAAGGCAGCGTGCACGCAGCAGTAATCAAACTCGATGCCCTGGCCGATACGGTTGGGCCCGCCGCCGAGAACCATCACCTTCTTGCGGTCGCTGCTGGATACCTTGTCGGGACCGTTGTAGGTCGAGTAGTAATAGGCAGCGTTTTCCACGCCGCTCACGGGTACGGCGTCCCAGGCCTCCTTCACCCCGATGGACAGCCGTTTCTGCCTTATTTCTTTTTCCGACACGCCGAGCAGTTGCGCCAGGTATTTATCGGCGAATCCGTCCTTTTTCGCCTGTACCAGCAATTCATCGGGCAGCGTTTTCCTCTTATATTTCAGCATCTGCTCTTCCAGCTCCACCAGCTCTTTCATCTGGCTGATAAACCACGGCTTGAGGTAGGTCTTCTCGTAAAGCGCCTGTACATCGGCGCCTTTCCGCAAGGCTTCGTACATGATGAACTGGCGCTCGCTGCTGGGCTCATTCAGCAGCTCCATGAGTTCGCCCAGTGATTTGTCATGGAAATTTTTGGCAAAGCCCAGTCCATATCGCCCGTTCTCCAGGGAGCGGATTGATTTTTGCAGGGCCTCTTTATAGGTCTTGCCGATGCTCATTACCTCCCCGACCGCCCGCATCTGTGTCCCCAGTTTGTCCTGGGCATCCTTGAATTTCTCAAAAGCCCAGCGGGCAAACTTCACCACGACGTAGTCTCCCCAGGGGGTGTATTTCTCAAGGGTGCCTTCGCGCCAGTAGGGTATTTCATCCAGGGTAAGGCCGCCCGCCAGCTTCGCTGACACGAAGGCGATGGGGAAGCCGGTGGCTTTCGAGGCCAGGGCTGATGAGCGCGAGGTCCTGGGGTTGATTTCAATGACCACCACCCGCCCCGTCTTCGGGTCGTGGGCGAACTGGATATTGGTGCCGCCGATTACCCTTATGCCT